>NZ_QTXQ01000005.1:0-293689 GCF_003461725.1 Anaerostipes sp. AF04-45 | reverse complement strand
ATGGCACTAAAATAACGTGCGGTTAGTACCTCCCACATTCTGCCGTCGGACATACAACCAAGGAAGTAATTCAAAAATTTAATTGTAATTTGGAATTGCTTGAAAAAATTTATTTTGCCACGCTGTCGTATAAGAATCACCATGATAATAACGGACAATTCTTGAAAGAAATATTTTTAGTTAGTCCTTCTATATTGGACAAGTATATAGGTTATTTAATAAATAAATATAATAGATCTTTTAGTGATAATCAAAAAAGACACCGTTGTTTTTTTGAATTGGATGATTTTATAGAAATATATAATAAGATTTTTGAGCAGTTAATAAAGAATTGTCGGTTTTCCAGGATGTCAGTACCATATTTTTTAGAGTCTTTATTATTACCAATTCAAAACGAGCAAAATCTGTTGGGAAAACAAGACGAGTGGATTCGGCAATGTATTCAACTGTCCTTCAATGATGAAACAAAAATGTATTGTCTGTTTTCAGTTATATCAAAATTAGGAATCGAAAGAAAAAAGGAATATATTTTGCTATTTATTGAGAATAATCCATCGTTTGAAGATTTTGAAAGGATACCATTAACTCCTACTTCTTACAGTTGGTCAGGTAGTGCAATACCTATGTATTCTAATTGGATTGTGTATCTCAAATCATTGCTTCCAAGCTTTATAGGCTTAAAATGGATAAAGCATAAAAATTATATTGAAACAAAAATTGGTTATTTAAATAAGCAAATTGAATCTGAACAAATAGATGAAATATTAAGAGGATGATTTGCAAATACAATAGAATATGGAAAATAAAAGAAGGAATTGTAGGAAAACCGTTATTTTGTTACAACAACATTAAGGATAAAAATCTTGATTTTAGGTACTTATACAAGTTATGTGGTCTTTTAATGTTTATAGTGCTAAAATTCGATACAAAGATATAAGAGGCAAAATTAATTTATCAGTAATCATAGACATGGTAAGTGGGTACATGATAAAGGAAAACTAATTGTAGTGTTTAGAAGAAGCAGGGGTAGGACGATGGAAATAAATGAAAATCCAGGATTAAAAACTAATGTGATTTCGATGTATAAGAGTCGTTTTAAAACTGAGGGATTTTTTAGACCAAGAATTTATAAAGATCTAAATATTTCTGGTAAAATAATGAATCATATAGTTGATATTTATTTTGAGTTCACTCAAATGAGTAATACAGAACGAACAATAATCAAAACAATAGAAGGTAAAGAAGTAACAGATAAAGATATATGGGAATTTGTATACGTTTTGAAAGATTTGTATTTTTTTGCAAAAGGTATTGTATATTATGATGATAGTGTTTCTGGCTCTGCAAAGAAAGCAGCTGAAACAGCAAATATAGACTTGAGAAAATTTGATTTTTTTAAAGAGGTTCAAGTAAGTACTCTAAGTGCGCTCAAAGTAATGCTTCCTAATGATAATATAATAGGAGATCCGTTTTGGATTGTTATGGAAATAACAAAAAGCAATTACGAAACTACAGGAAATTATAGTCTGATAGAAGGTACAATACCCTTGTTTCTATCAAAAAAACAAGCCAATAATTTCTGCAAGAAATTGAAAGAATGTAGGGTATTTGGAGTTTCTCAAAATCATCTTAGAGTTTTGATAAATTTAAATGAGAAAGGTATGTATCCAGAGTTTAATATAGTTCTTCCGGAATTTCAACAAACGCAACATAATTTTCTTTTGACTTATAATATTAGTTGTGAAAATTTAAAAAAATTTTATCTACGGGGTGATAGCAATGAATAATACTTCACAAATGAAAGGTGAGAAGTTTGAATCAGTCGTTGAAAAAATTTATGTTCAAATTGCTACTAACGAACGGATAAAAGCCAAAGTCGAAAAACATGTTCCAATGTTTGGTGATGATGGAGCAAGCCATGAAATTGATGTTCTCTATTCTTATGAACATTTTGGGGTGAATTATAGGGTGGCAATCGAGTGTAAGAATTGGAAGAACCCTATAAATGTTGCTGAACTGAGAAATTTCTCTTATAAATTGGAGCATATAGGAAATATAAATGGAATTTTTATTTCGGCAGAAAGTGAGTTTCAAGATGGTGCAAAGAAGGTTTCTAGTTTTAATGGAATTAGACTCATAAGATATAATGAATTACACAGATTTATTAAAGGCCAAAATGACCAATATTTGATTCCGGACTTTAAAACTATAGGAGATCCTTTTTGGATGCTTATGAATTCGAGAGGAAAGACCTCGATAGAACAAAATATGATTTTAGACGAGGGAATTTTCCTTTTTGAAAACAAATATTTTGCTGAGCAATTTCAAAAACTTCTTCTGTTAAATTATGGTGATGCCTTTAAACTTGTAGGTGTTTCCCAATTACATTTGAAAGAGATTAAATGTTTGAAGAATAATTATAAAGTTTCTGTTAAACTATTTAATCAATTCACAAGTGATTTAAACAGGATACCATATCATTTTTGGGATTTAGATGCTAAAGATATTGAAATGTATATAAGATAAAATGAAATGATCAAATACTTATAATTTTTGAAGTGTAACTAAAATAGTTAATATTTCTTAATTACTACAATATATGTTTCGCACGACAAAACAAGGAACTTATTTTGTCAATAAGGTATTTCCTGAATGGAGAATGGATGTACTCTGCCCTGATTTAATAGAGCGAGCAAGAAAAATGACTCGTGCAAGAAGTAATAATCATCCGTGGCTGTCAATGGATGATGAAGAATTATTAAGAAGTGCAGGACTTATTTTATTGGATCATGAAAGCAGAAGAGAAGGGATTACACTGGCAGCAATCCTGTTATTTGGAAAAGATACAACGATTATGCCAGCGCTTCCCCAGCATAAAACGGATATGATTTTCAGAGTCCAAAATCTGGATAGATACGATGATAGGGATGTAATTGTTACAAATTTATTGGATAGTTATGACAGAATGAGTGAGTTTGCAAAAAAGCATTTAAATGATCCGTTTGTCTTAGATGGAATGCAGTCAGTTAGTGCAAGAGATGCAATTTTAAGAGAAATTATATCTAACAGCTTGGCACATCGTGATTATTCAAGTGACTATGTTGCCAAGATGGTAATTGAGAAAGACCGGATCTTTGCGGAGAGCAGTAATAGAACACATGGATTTGGAAATTTAAATTTGACTACATTTGAGCCATTTCCTAAGAATCCGGCAATCTCTAAGGTATTTAGGGAAATAGGACTTGCTGATGAGTTGGGTTCTGGAATGAGGAATACTTATAAATTTACAAAATTGTATTCAGGCGGAGTGCCGCAGTTTATAGAAGGGGATACTTTTAAAACAGTGATTCCATTAAATGGGACTGCTACATTGAAGGCGGGACCAAAGAGTTGGGACTAAGTCAGTGACCAAGTCGAGAATGATACGATTGCTATGAAAATACTTGAATTTTGTAAAACAGCAAGGACTAAAAAAGAAATTTCAGAATATATAGGTTACAAGAATTTAACTTATATGACCCGAACTTATCTTAAGCCGTTATTGGAGAGCAAGAAGCTGAAATACACAATACCGGAGAAGCCAAAGAGCAGGTTACAAAAGTATATAACAAAACAATAAATGAGCAGATGGAAGCCTCTGAGTCGACATAAGATTTGGAGGATTTCTTTAGCCAAATTCATAGGAGGAAGGAAATGATTGTTTTTCAAACTATACACCAAGAATTGTTTAATTATATATTACATAATTTTTTAGAAATCGAAGTTTTTAATGAAGACACAGATCTGGGAGATATGATTGAAATTCTGCTTCCTAAATATTTATATAGAGAACAGTATCGCAGCTGCATAAAAGCATTGAAAGAGTTGTTTCTATGGACAGAGGATTCTTTTTATCATGAGATGCGTGCGCTTCACGAATTATTATTATTCCATTTTGTTGAGTATATGGCAGAACTGCAACAGGATTTGCCTGATTTCAATCAGATCTATATTGATGAAAAGGGACATTCTTTAATTGAACAAGCAATCAAAGCTGATTGTGATGAAGATGGTGATTTGGAATCTGAAGATTACAGAGAAATCTATTATGATATTTTCTTATATCCGGATTTTTTGTTTACAGATACAGATTTTTTATTGATAGATAAAATATATAACACGAGAAAAGCAGGTAAGCCGTTCATAGAAGAGATGTTAGGGATCAATATAGATTACTATTTTGAACTTTTACCAATGGATATTCAAGAACAATATAAAACAAAGCATATCACGCTTACAAGTGAAATCTCTTCCATGTTAAAATATATTGAGAAAAGAATCCGTTATGGAAACCTATATAAACTTTTCTGGGAAAATAATCATCCTGTGAAGGAGGAGCGTATTCAGCTTATTTTGGAAAATATTATGGATGCATATTTCTATAATCAAGAAGTGGAAATTACCAGAGAGGCATTATTGGGAAACGGGAAAGTGGATTTCAAACTATATAAAACAGATCATGAAGACGAAAAAGTTCTGATTGAATTAAAAAGGGGCAGCAGTACTTATTTAAAAAAGGGATATGAAAAACAACTAACAGATTATATGTTATCCAGTAATTATAAAAATGCTTTTTATTTGATAGCCTGTTTTACCGATAATGAGTATGAACGAAGTGTAAAATTTATCAGAAATCATGTTTATACAGATACAATACAACTGTATATAAATATTTCGATTTTAGATTTGAGAAAAATAAAAACAGCTTCTAAATCTTAGGAGAATTAAAACAATGGGTTTATAGGTAATATAAAATATGGAAAGGTTAAAATTAGATGGAAGCACTAGCTGCAATGAAAAATATTGTAAGATTTTAGCCGCTGTATTTCAGCAGAGAAAGGTTCTGTCATGTTAAAAAAAGATTTTACAACTAAAGAAGATCTGATGACAATTTTAAAAATACTAAATGATTCAAATATAAAATACTGGCTTGACGGCGGCTGGGGAGTCGATGTTTTAGCAGGTAAACAGAGCAGAAATCACAGGGATATTGATATAAACTTTGATGCACAGTATACGCAGGAAATCCTAACTCTTCTCAAAGATCATGGTTATGAGATAGAAACTGACTGGGCCCCTGTCAGAATGGAATTATATAGTGAAAAATACGGGTACATCGACATTCATCCTTTTATTTTAGGTGAAGATGGAACCGCAAAACAGGCAGATTTGGAAGGCGGATGGTATGAGTTCAGTGCAGATTATTTTGGAACTGCTGCTTTTGATGGAATTAAAATACCATGTATTTCGGCAAGAGGACAAAAAGTATTTCATACAGGATATGAATTAAGAGATGTAGACAGGCATGATCTAAAAATTATCGACAGTTTGCTAAAATAATTTCCAGTCTTAAGGAGCATCGTATAGAGGAACAGAACAAGATTCCCACCGCTATATGATGCTTTTTAATCTATTCTACCTTAAGAGGATATAAATACGAAATTTTATACTATACTGAAAATATATAAATTAAAATCTGTGCTCTAAAAGGGTATGAATTTGATTTTGGATCTTCAACGGATCTGGTCATAAAGGTTCATGATTACAGGGATTCTTTTTAGAAAAAGGAGAGGCTTACGAATCTGTAGAGAAATAATCTACTGGAGTTTCAGTGTGATGAATGTGGGGAAGAAATGCAGCTGCCTGTCTGCAACTCACCGAGAATGGGAGTTTGTGCCTACGAAGGAAGTGATATTTATCCGGATCAGTTTATGCCGGATAGGAACCGATAGTGAAATTAGATGTTGAGTGAAAAGAGGATACATCTGCGTCAGCAGAGGTATCTTCTTTTGTTAAGTAAATTAAAGGAGTATGAAAGTCTATCTCTATTCATCCCACTGGCAGGCCTTCAAATCGACATCTCCATTATCTTTAAACACAGCACCTTCTTCTAATAAAAGCAGTCCCTGATCATGCCAGCCCGGAACCAGTCTTCCGGCGTGATTGACTACGCGGTGGCAGGGATAACTGCCGTAGTATTCTGCCATACTGAGGACCCTGCCCACAAGTCTTGCATTTTTTTCTTTTCCGATCAAACGGGCAATCTGCCCATAAGTCGCAACCTTTCCCCGGGGAATTTCCTCCACAACAGAGAGGATTTCATAAATTAATCGCTCATCTAAAATCTTTTTCATATGTATATCCTCACAAATTATAGAATGGATTATGCTAATGAAATCATGCTGCAAGACAGAAGAAATGTCAAGAACAAGGCAGTATGAATTCAATAACTTTATGGGGTTAAGAAAAATTCAATGGAATCCATACAGTTCTATGTTATACTGAAAACAGACGCCCGCACGCTGCCGCACTTTATTTCATTTGAGCGGATGAGCGTTGTGTGTCAGGGCAGAAAGAACGGAGGTTGAAATTATGGGAATTTGGATGTTGAAGCACTAACAGCAGGGCGTTGGTGTTTCCAAAGCCTTGCTGATCGGTAAGAGGCGTAAACAAAGATACGGTCAGGAGGCAAAGGATGTCATATTTTAATTATCAGTCAAAGAAGATTTATTACAAAGAAACAGGAAGTGGAAAACCTATCGTGTTTTTGCACGGGAATACAGCATCTTCCAGGATGTTTGAACTTATACTGCCTTTATATGAAGATAAGTTTCATGTGATTCTCATTGATTTTCTGGGGCATGGGAAATCAGACAGGCTGGAAGAATTTCCGGCGGAACTCTGGACGGAAGAAGCAAGACAGACGACAGCGCTGCTTGAGCATCTGGATATTGGAAAGGTAAACCTTGTGGGAACCAGCGGCGGTGCGTGGGCAGCAGTTAATGCGGCCTTGGAACAACCGTATCTGGTGGACAAGGTAGTGGCGGACAGTTTTGACGGACGCACGCTGGCAGATGACTTTTCGGAGAATCTGCTTAAGGAGCGTGCAGAAGCCAAGAAGGACGAAATGGGGAGAGCATTTTACGAGTGGTGCCAGGGGGATGACTGGGAACGCATCGTGGATATGGACACAAATGCGATGGTACAGTGTGCCAAAGAGAAGCTGCCCTTATTTACGAAACCTCTGAGTGCACTGGAGAATCACCTTTTGCTCATGGGCAGTGAGGGAGATGACATGTGCAGAGCAGATTTTCAGGATGAATATCGTGTCATTGCCAGAGAGACAAATGCAGACATATGTATATTCCCGGAAGGGGTACATCCTGCAATCCTCTCCTGTGCGGAGAAGGCTGCAGAGGCCATTTCGAGATTCCTGGAAGAATAAGAATCATAAGGAGGCCGGAAGATGAGAATGCCGGGAAAGATTGAATCAGACATGTTCGCACCCTGCGGGATGAACTGTATGGTTTGTTACAAGCATTGCTATCATAAAAAACCTTGTGCCGGATGTCTGAACAGCGACCGGGGAAAGCCGGAACACTGCCGGAAATGCAGGATTAAAGACTGTACCGCCGGTAAAAATATTACTTATTGTTATGAGTGTTCTGATTTTCCATGTAAGCAGATAAAATCATTGGAAAAGAGCTATAACTCCCGGTATCGTGCAAGTCTGATCGAAAACAGCAGAGCTGCGAAGGAGTATGGTGCAGAAATTCTATTAGAAGAACATCGGGAGAAGTACAAATGTCCGGACTGCGGCGGTATTATTTCTTTACATGATGCGGAGTGCAGTGAGTGTCAGCATAAGATGCGTACATTATGTAATTAACAGGGAAGGAGAAAGCGCTTGTGGAAGGGAAGATGAGCTGCTGCGGCACTATATGTTCTGAATGTGAATTTTATCCGGACAGCTGCCGGGGGTGTCATGAGATCAAAGGCAGGGTATATTGGCTGGAGTACACACAGGAAAGTATCTGCGATATCTATGACTGCTGCATGAACACGAAAAAATATGATCACTGCGGCTGCTGCAAAGATTTGCCGTGCAGCCGCTATGAGCGTGATGATCCAACAAAAACTCCGGAAGAAAATGCAGCCGGCCTTCGTGTACAGATCAACAATTTAAAGGAATATGGGAAGCGGCAAAAACAAGAAAACAGTTCCGGATCACAGGATTTACAGACAGTACCCGGAATAGGGAAGAGAATCGCTCAGCATTTAAATGCGATTGGAATTTACTGCGTGGATGACCTGAAAGGCAGAGATCCGGAGGAATTATACAGTATGGACTGTATTCAAAAGGGATTTACAGAGGACCGGTGTGAGCTTTATGTGTTCCGGTGCGCGGTTTATTATGCGGAACATGAGGAACACGATCCGGAAAAACTCAAATGGTGGTACTGGAAGGATAAAGAATAGCCGGAAGTGCCAAGAGGCTGATGACTTCTGCAGTGACGCGGAAGTCATCAGTTTTCTGTTTTACATATAGAATGAGACCATAAATTAATTATATGGGATCTGACAGGAGAAGTTTTGTGCAGATACACGGATGAGAAAACTAGTTTATAAATTTAAGAAAGGTAAAAAGAAATGACAAATGAGTTTCAGGATTTTGGTCTCTCAATAGAAATTTTGGAGGCCTTAAACGGCCTTGGATATAAAAAACCCACAAACATACAGCAGGAAGTGATTCCGCCCATGCTTGCAGGAAAAAATATAGTGGCCAAAGCCCCCACAGGAAGCGGAAAGACGGCGGCGTTTGCCATACCGATCTGCCAGAATGTCCGGTGGGAGGAAAACGCACCGCAGGCCCTGGTGCTGGAGCCTGCGAGAGAGCTGGCAGTTCAGGTCAGCCAGGAAATGTTTCATATAGGGCGGAAGAAGCGCCTGAAGGTTCCGGCGGTATTCGGGGGATTCCCCATTGACAAACAAATCCGGACTTTGAAGCAGAAATCCCATATCGTGGCGGGAACCCCGGGGCGTGTCATGGATCATATCCGAAGGGAAACCTTAAAACTTTCAAACGTACAGTGGCTGGTTATAGACGAAGCTGATCTGATGCTGGATATGGGATTTATTGATGAAGTGAAACAGATCCTTTCACTGGTTCCCGCAGACTGCAGAATCTCTCTGTTTTCTGCCACACTAAAGCCGGAAATCCGGGAACTGGCCGACGGGTTTATCCCGGAGGCAGTGCTTGTGATGCAGGAGGCAGGGGAAGAACAGGCATCAGCCATCACGGAAAAGCTATACTTCGCCAGCCAGGAGAGAAAATATGATACATTTCTTGACATTCTCATGGACGAGAATCCACAGAGCTGCATGATTTTCTGCGGTACCAGGGAGATGACAAATGTATTGTTTCAAAAGCTGCGGAGAAAACGGATCTTCTGCGGGATGCTTCACGGAGATATGGAGCAGAGGGAACGCCTGAAAACTGTGGATGCCTTCAGAAGGGGCGGTTTTCGCTTTTTGATCGCGACAGATGTGGCGGCAAGAGGAATCGACTTTGAAGAGATCAGCCATGTGGTGAACTATGATTTTCCGACGGGGAAAGAAACCTATGTGCACCGGATCGGAAGAACGGGAAGAAACGGGAATTCAGGTACTGCAGTCAGTTTGGTGACCGAAAATGACCAAAGGATGTTAAAGCAGGTGGAAACGTATCTGGGACGGGAACTGCCCGTCACAGAACCGCCGGTCATCGGTGACGAAAAGGAAAGAGCCTTCTGGAAGTTCCAGCGGATAAAGGCAGAGAGAAAGCCTGAGAAGGGTGAGGCATTAAATGAGGGGATCACCCGCCTGTCGATTGGAGGAGGCCGGAAATCAAAAATGCGGGCCGGTGACATTGTGGGGACGATCTGCAGTATTGAAGGGCTGGAAGCCTCCGATATAGGGATTGTGGATATCAGGGACAGCATAAGTTATGTGGAAATCCTGAATCGGAAAGGAAATCAGGTGTTAGACTATCTCCAGACGAAACCGATGAAGGGTAAGGTGCGGAAAGTCAGAAAAGCAGGGAAATAAAAACATAGCGGATCAATACACCGAACAGGCGATGCGGTCATATAATAGCAAGAGGTGAAAATTATATGAATAAATGTCGTTTAAGTAATAATACAAGAGATTATGCGAAAAGATATGAGTGCATATTGGATAAAATGATCGATCAGATGACTTGTGTAAAGATGACAAACAGCATTTCGGCCGGCTTTATCACACAGATGATCATCCATCACCGTGCCGCCATTGAGATGTCAAAAAATTTGCTTTGCTATACAACCAATATTCCGTTACAGGATATTGCGCTGAATATTATCTCCTCCCAGGAAAAAAGTATTCAGAATATGACAAGAGCACTCCCGGAATGTAAGGCGTGCATCAATAATCCAAGAGAGATTCGCTGCTATACAAATGAGAATCACCGGATCATCAGCGAGATGTTCCGTGAGATGAAATCGGCATGCACAGACAACAGCATCGACTGCAATTTTATGCGGGAAATGATTCCCCATCACAGAGGAGCCGTGCGGATGTCGGAGAATGCCCTGCGGTTCTGTCTCTGTCCGGAACTTGTGCCTCTGCTGAATGAGATCATTGTATCCCAGAAAAAGGGCATCAAAGAAATGGAGTGCCTGCTGAAAAAGCTGGACTGCTAGAGATTCAAAATGTGAGTGTGGTTCGAAAAATAAAATAATCAAAAAACTACGGCCAGTCTTATTAATATGGCCGTAGTTTTTATTTGAAATAATCTTTAGCCAGCTGTATAAAATCCTCGGCATATGAAGTCAGATAAGCTCCTTTCCGGTAAGCCAGAACGGTGGATGTAAATGCTTCCTCATCCTCAAGGGAAAAGCATATAGGGTCCTTCTCAAAGGACATGTTGCGGATATAAGTCTCCGGGGCAAAACAGATCCCCTGGTTTTTCATCATGAGAAGAAGGGCGGCCTGTGTATTCCGGGTATAAAAAGGAACCCGGGGAGTGATATGATGTTTCTTCAAAAGACGCTCAGTGATAGCTCCTGTATTCTGCTCGGGAAAATGCAGAATAAAGTTTTCATCTCTGATCGCTTCCCAGTTGACCGGAGGATATGCATTTTCTCTCCCGTTCTTAACCTTGGCAGTGCCGGCAAGGGGATGTTCAGGAGAGACGGCCAGCAGGATCGGTTCTTTTCCGAGAAACTCATAGGAAAGCTTTGGATTCTCATTTGTTTCATTAAAGAGCGCAAAATCAACAGAGGTATCTTTTAACAGACATTCCTGTATGGCATAGGTTTCTTCCAAAATATGCACGCGGATATTTGGATGCATTTCGTGGAAGACGGGAAGAATAACAGGAACCATGCAGGAACTTCTCATCAGAGGGATTGCCACATGCAGCTCTCCGTCGTTTGAAGAAGACAGCTCAAGGCGCTCCTTTTCCCAATCCTGTTTGAGGGCAAGCATTCCGGCTGCATACTTAAGGTAGCGGGAGCCAGCATAGGTAGGAATGTAGCAGTTATCTATACGGGCAAACAACTTCATGCCCAGCTCCCGCTCCAGCTTTTTTAAATGTTTGCTCAGAGTAGGCTGAGAAATAAAAAGTTCCCGTGCCGCTTTCGTCAGGTTCTGATGTTTAGCTATACAGAGTACATAATTTAATTCGTGGATATTCATAACAAACTCCATATCCGGCAAAGTCAAGCCATTTTAAATTGATCATCTCTCAGTATTCTGATATGGAATACTTTTTATAACCAAGATGAATTAGACGAATAATTATGATTAGCATACAATGAAAGACATGACAAAGCAAGGGTTTACATAGGAGAAAAAGGAGTGAAAAACTATGAAACAATGGTTAGAGAAGCATTTTAAATTATCTGAATACCATACAGATGTAAAGACAGAACTGATAGCAGGTCTGACGACATTCGTAACGATGGCCTACGTGCTGGCTACGGTCCCTAACATGCTGGCGTCAGCGGGACTTGATAAACACGTGATGTTTACGGTATTGATTCTTTTGGTGATCCTGACGACCTGCGCCATGGCTTTTTATACGAACAGGCCTTTCGCGCTTGCGCCGGGACTCGGAAGTGTGGGGATCGTCACTGCGATGATCGCAAATGACGGGATTTCTCCCGCTGTGACGGCCGGAGTCATCTTCTTCAGCGGAGTCCTCTTCATTGCGATTTCATTTCTGGGGCTTCGGGAGGCAGTCGTCAAAGTCATTCCCGTCAGCTTAAAACATGCGGTAAGTGCCGGGATCGGCCTGTTTATCGCACTGCTGGGGGCAAAAAGCTGCGGCCTTATCATTGCAAACCAGGCGAAAAATTCTTTGGGATTCGGGGATCTGAAGTCACCGGAAGTGATTGTAGCTGTGATCGGATTTATCATCCTTCTGATTTTGAAGACAAGAAATGTTCCGGGAAATATGATCCTGGCGATTGTGCTCACGACTCTGGTGGGGATTCCGTTCGGAGTGACAGCACTGCCGGACAGCCTGTTTACAATGCCGGCCAATATCGGAAGCCAGTTCATGAGAGTCGATTTTATCGGAGCGCTTAATTTTGCATATATTCCGTTTCTGATCGCGCTGTTTGTGCCGGACTTTTTTTCTACCTTCGGAACGGTTCTCGGAGTCGGGGCTAAGGCCGGATATCTGGATGAAAACGGAGACCTTCCGGGCATTGACAAATGTTTTAAGGTGGATGCCGTGGCGACCAGTTTTGGGGCTTTATTCGGAATGCCGAGTATGACCACATATCTGGAGTCTTCAGCGGGTGTGGAGGCAGGAGGCAAAACCGGGCTTACGGTAATCTTTACTTCTGTCTTTTTCGGACTGTCCCTGATTCTGGCACCTGTTGCACTGATGATCCCGTCTGCGGCAACGGCGCCGGTCCTCATGTATATCGGCATCAATATGCTGGGAGCCATGAAAAATATTCGGTTTGACGACATAACAGAGGCCTTTCCGGCATTTGTGTGTATTGCTTTTACGATCTTTGGAAACAACATTGCCAATGGGATCTGTGCGGCCCTGCCGACGTATGTGGTGATGAAGCTGACAGCTGGAAAAGGCAGGGAAATTCGTCCGGTCATGTGGATTCTTGTGGCCGTGTGCCTGCTGTATTTCTATTCCATTCTTTAGAAAAGGGGTGCTTTGATGGAGAAAGTGGATTTGCTCGTTGAAGATACAGAAGTCTATAATTCGTATCTGAAACAGTTTATAAATGCGGATGTATATATCAAGGGAACGAAAATTTATTATGTGGACACGGAACACAGGCATGAACTTGAGGCCGTTCGTGTGCTGGACGGACGCGGCTTGAAAATGCTTCCGGGGTTTATTGACATTCATATGCACATCGAGAGTTCCATGATGACTCCGGCCTCCTTTGGAAAACGGGCGGCAGAATGCGGTGTCACTACCCTGGTGTCGGAGCCCCATGAGATCGCCAATGTGATGGGGGTTGAAGGGGTTCATGAGATGATCAACGGAGCCAAGGATTCTCCTGTTGATATTTATTATGGGATTCCAAGCAGTGTACCGTCTACCAACGAGGAGCTGGAGACCACGGGCGGGGTGATCGGTCTTGCACAGATGAAGCAGCTCATGCAGGAAGACGGGGTTGTCTGTGTGGGAGAAGTCATGAACTACCGGCAGATCGTTAAGGGAGACGAGCTTGAGATCACGAAGTTTCTCGATTACCTGGAGGAGGAAGTTCCTCAGGCCGTCATAGAAGGACACTGTCCTTCCCTGGTTGGACTGGATCTGGCAAAATTTTTATACCGGGGGATCGACGGCGATCACACGGAGCACACGCTTCAGGAAATAAAAGAGCGTTTTCAGAATGGAATGTTCGTGGAACTGCAGGAGAAAATGCTCCGGCCGGAGATTCTTGATTATATAAGAGAACACCGCCTGTATGAGCACTGCTGTTTTGTGACAGACGATACGATGGCAGATAAGCTGAAAGAACAGGGGCAGCTGAATTATGTGGTCAGGAGAGCCGTGGAGATGGGATTTCCATTGAATGAAGCGATTTACTGTGCCTCTTATACCCCGGCAGGGAGGATGAATTTAAGAGACCGGGAGTCGCTGGCGCCGGGAAGAAAGGCGGATTTCCAGCTGGTAAAGGCGGAGGACTGCGCCTCTTTTGAGCCGGACTATGTATTTAAGGACGGCAGGGAGATCTATCATCTCGGTGAGCCGGGTAAGAAGACAGAGCCGTACCGGTTCCCGGACCATTTTTACCGGAGTGTTCATCTTGACAGTATATCTGCCGGACAGATAGAACCCCGGCTGGAAATGGATGACGGGAAAGCGGAAGTCCGTGTGATTGAAGTAAATGACGGGCGTACACAGACCGGGGAGCGCAGAGTACAGATGCAGGTGAAAGGCGGAAAGCTTCAATGGCAGGACAGCGGATGTATGCTGGCAGCGGTGCTGGAACGCCACGGGAAAAACGGAAATATCGGATTTGGATTTGTGACCGGTGACTGTATAAAGCGGGGAGCCGCTGCCACGACATATTTCCATGACCACCACAATCTGATGGTGATCGGAGCCAATCCGGACGATATGCTCGTGGCCGTTCGCAGGATTCTGAAGCAAAACGGCGGGATCTGCACGGTGCAGAATGGGCAGGTAAAAGCAGAGCTTCCGCTGCCGGTCTGCGGGATCTTATCCGAACTTTCGGCGGACGAAATTGGTGTGAAACTGAGCCGGGTCAGAAAAAGCCTTGAGGAGCTGGGGTACCGTCACTATAATCCGATCATGTCCCTCTGTACGCTGGGTCTTCCGGTGAGTCCGGCCCTGAAACTTACGGACCGGGGACTCGTAGATGTGGTGAAAGGAAAGATTGTACCTTTACTGACAGAGACAATGTGTAATTAGAAGAAAGACCAAGAACCGATTCCTCTGGAAAGTTTCCGGAGGAATCGGTTCTTTTTCGCAGTATGGTTCAAGATTACTCATTTGAGAGCGCAGTCCCGTAATTGCTTTTAAACAGTGTATTTGCTACAATTATCACAAAGAGTCGGCACAGAATGAGGGAAGCGCGTGCTTTTACGGATTTAAAAAGCAGGAGGTAGTTCGGGTGAAAATAACAGTTGCTATGGATTCATTTAAGGGAAGTCTGTCTTCTATGATGGCGGGACAGGCTGTATCAGACGGTATTCTGCGTGTATATCCTGAAGCAGAAGTGCAGGTAAGGCCGCTGGCAGACGGAGGTGAAGGAACGGTGGAAGCACTGGTCTGCGGTATGGGCGGCAAAGAAGAGAGAATTACCGTTACCGGACCGGTCGGGGAGCCCGTGGAGTGCAGTTATGGTATGATTGAAAAAAACGGCACAGCTGTTATTGAAATGTCCGGGGCAGCCGGAATCACGCTGGTTCCTGAAAAAGACAGAAATCCGATGTACACAACAACCTATGGCGTTGGAGAAGTCATTCGGGATGCCGTGCAGAAAGGCTGCCGAAAATTCATCATTGGAATTGGCGGAAGCGCAACCAATGACGGCGGGATTGGGATGCTTCAGGCTTTGGGATACGGATTCCTGGATGCCGAGGGAGAGCAGGTTCCTTTTGGAGCCAGAGGACTCGCTGAGCTTGAGAGAATCACGGACACCAGCGTGCTTCCGGAATTAAGTGAATGTAAGTTTGAGATTGCATGTGACGTGACCAATCCTCTGTGCGGGGATCGTGGGTGCAGTGCGGTCTACGGACCCCAGAAAGGGGCTGATCCTCTGATGATAAAAGATATGGACCGATGGCTTGAAGGCTATGCTGAGCTTGCGGGGGAGAAGTTTTGCGGCGCTGATCCGAAACAGCCGGGAACCGGCGCCGCCGGAGGGCTTGGATTCGCTTTTCTGACATTTACAAATGCGGTCTTGAAATCCGGAATCCAAATTGTGCTGGAAGAAACCAGGCTGGAAGAATATATCCGGGAGTCCGGTTTGGTCATCACAGGGGAAGGACGGCTGGACGGCCAGACCGCAATGGGAAAGGCACCGGTGGGTGTGGCAGAGCTGGCAAAAAAATATAACAAGCCTGTCATTGCATTTGCGGGATGCATTGCAGAAGATGCGCTGAAGTGCAACAGCCGCGGGATCGACGCTTTCTTTCCGATTTTGAGAGAGACAGTGACGATCGGAAAAGCCATGGAACCCGAATATGCACAGAAGAATATGGCGGCTGCGGCGGAGCAGGTCATGCGGCTATGGAGGTGCCGGGAGGATTATGAAAGAAAATAAATATGACAACGAGGAATTTTTTCTGAAATACAGTCAGATGGACCGTTCAAAAAGAGGGCTTAAAGGTGCCGGGGAATGGTCTGAGCTTCAGAAGGTCCTGCCTGATTTTGCTTCAAAAAGAGTTCTGGATCTGGGATGCGGTTACGGATGGCACTGCATTTATGCGGCGGAACATGGGGCTGAATCTGTGACAGGCATTGATATTTCAGAAAAAATGTTGGAGACAGCAGGTGAAAAAAACAGCCATGAAAAGATCCGGTACCGAAGATGTGCCATGGAAGATCTGGACTTTCCAAAGGAATCGTTTGATGTGGTCATCAGCTCACTTGCATTCCATTACGTGAAGGATTTTGAAGCGCTGGCAGAAAAGATCAGCCAATGGATTGTGCCGGGCGGGAAGTTTGTGTTTTCGGCAGAACATCCCGTATTTACTTCATATGGAAGTCAGGACTGGTATTATGACGAAGATGGAGAGATTCTGCATTTCCCTGTGGACCGGTATTTTTTTGAGGGAAAAAGGGATGCGGTCTTTCTCGGAGAACAGGTAGTAAAATACCACAGAACGCTGACGACATATCTGAATACACTGCTGCGGCATGGCTTTGTGCTGAGACATATCACAGAACCCAAGCCGCCGGAGGAAATGCTGGATCTGCCGGGTATGCGGGATGAAATGCGCCGTCCTATGATGTTGATCGTGGCGGCAGAAAAGGAGTGACAAAAGGAGGCTTGGAATGCTGGAAGACGATGTGATAAAGGCGGCGGCCGAGGAAGAGCCGCTGATACAAAAAAACTATGAAGGAGAGACCCTGTGTCTGGAAATGCCTGTGAAGGTGGAATTTAATCATGTCTGCTTCAAAAAATGCAGGTTTGTATCATGTGATTTCAGTGGTTCTATGTTTTACAATGTAAAATTTGTGAATTGTGATTTCTCCAACTGCAGATTTCAGTCCTGCTATTTAAAAGAAACGGAGATATCGGGATGCAAAGGTGACGGAGGGGACTTCAGCCAGAGCACATTCCGCAAAACAATAGTGGAAGAAGGATGTTATCACTATGCCAACTTTGAAAGCACACTCTGGGACGGATGCAGACTCAAAGGAGTTGACTTCAGCGAAGCATTTTTTGCGGAAGTCAAATTTAAAAAAGTCCGGTTTGAAAAAGTAAACCTTTCCCGGGTCGATTTTTTTAAGACACAGCTGGAAGGAATCGACTTATCGGACAGCAACATCGAGGGAATCATGATATCCGATACTTTTCGGGAACTGCGCGGGCTGAAGATCGGCCCGATGCAGGCTATGGATCTGGTGCGGTTCTTAGGAGTGAAAATCATCTGAGTTTTGTTATAAGCAAATGGGCACAGAGAATAAACCGTGTTATACTAATGACAGATGGGATAGATCTAAAACAGGAAAGGAAAAAGATATGCTTGACCATTTCAGGGATACGCAGAAAATGCAGGAGATTCTGCGGGAGGCACAGACAGGACTGTGGGTGATCGAATTAGATGACGGGCAAAAACCGAGGATGTACGCCGACAGCGCTATGCTGGAGCTGCTGGGGCTTGAATCGGAACCTTCGCCGGAGCAATGCTATCAGGCATGGTATGAACGCATCGAGGATGAGTATTGTCCGATTGTTGAGTCTGCGGTGGAAAAGATAATGAAAGATGAGCGGGCAGAAGTGCAGTATCCATGGGAACATCCAAAGTGGGGGCGTATCTATGTGCGCTGCGGAGGAGTCCGGGACTGGAGCTACAAAGAAGGAGTATGCTTAAGAGGGTATCACCAGAATATTACCAATACCGTCATGCTCAAGCAGGAGTATGACGCAGTCATACAGACTCTGAGCGACAGCTATACCGGGATTTTTCTCTGCAACATGAAGAACAGAACCTATAAGACGATCAAGTCGACAGATTCCTTCAGGGTTTATACGCAGATGTTTTCTGATTATGAAGAATTTTTAAGCTGCTATGCTGCCAATGAAGCGTCACCTGCATATGAAAAGATGATTTCAGAGTCATCAAAGAGCAGTTATATTGCCGGAAGGATCAGGGAAGGAGCGTCTCAGATTGAGGAATTCTACCGGAGCAGGACCGGTGGCTGGAGAAAGATCAGGATTGTGCCGTCCACAGGGTATTCTGAGGAATTTCCATGGGTGATCGTGGCATTTGATGAGCAGGATCAGGAGATGGAAAAAAGGATCAGTGCCAGAACTGCTCAGGTTGCGGTGTCGCAGATCTATCAGCTGGTCATCAGTGCGGATCTGGGGAAATCGGAGTACAGCTGTATCCATGGATCAGGAGAATGGGCTGAATTAAACCGACATGGGCCGTTTCCGGACTTCCGCAGCAAGATGAAGCCGAAGATGCCTTCGGAGGACCGGAAAATATTTGATCATATATTTGACAGACAGAGTTACCGGGAAAAGAATTATCTGGAGGGAACTCTTCGTCTCTCAGATGAACAGGGGAATCTGCATTATTATAATTTTTATTCTGCCTGCATCAGGCAGAGCCTGGAAGAACATATTTTATTGACTCTTCGCTGCATTGATGATAAAAAAGAATCCCAGCTGCGGGAAAATGTGCTCTCCAATCTCTGCGAGTGTTATTATTCGATCTATTTGTTTGATCTGGAGGAGGATATGCAGGAAGCCATTTGGCAGGAGGATACTATTTACAGGAAGGGAGAGTTTCCGAAAGGCAGCCTTGAAAGCTATTATGGGAAGTTTGTGCGGGAGCATGTCTTTTTAGAAGATCGGGAGAAGATGCAGAGAGCCGGCAGTCCTGAGTTTCTGAGACAGACTCTGTCTGAGGAGAATCCTGTATATGATGTAGATTTCCGCAGGATATATCCGGATCGTCTGGGCTGGGTGCGCTCCCGTTTCAGTATTGCTGAGATGAGAGACGGAAAGGTGACGAAGGTTGTCTTTGCCAATATGAATATCAATGAACAAAAGATGGAGGAATATGAGGAAGAAAAGCAGAAGAAGCTTTACTTTGAGTCGAGAAATATTATCAAGGGACTCTCATCCTTCTATCACTCTGTGTTTTATGTGGATCTGGCAGATGAGTCGTTCCAGTCTTTCAGTATCAGAAAAGATCTGGAGGGGTATTTGGACGGCAGCGACCGCTATGAAAAACTCAAATCAGCGTACATGAAACTGATCCATGAATATGAGAGGGATAAATTCGCAGCAGAGCTCTCTGTTGATTCCATACGGCAGAGGATTGGTGCCGGGGAAACGATTTATGCAAGGGAATTCAGACGGGACTATGACGGGTGTTACGGATGGATGCGCATCCATATCATATTGGCGGAGAGCCGGAACGGAATTCCGGTAAAAGTCATCCTGGCTGCCCACAGCGTAGAGGAGGAGAAAGAGCAGGAAGAGAGAAACAGAAAGGCGCTGCTGGCAGCGTACGAGGCCGCCAAGAAAGCCAATGAGGCAAAAAGCAGTTTTCTGGCCCAGATGTCCCATGATATAAGGACTCCGATGAATGCGATCATGGGCATGACCTCCATTGCCGCATCCAGGATCAATGATCCTGAAAAAGTGAGGGAATGTCTCACAAAGATAGACATGTCGAGCAGCCACCTGCTGGATCTGATCAATGAGATTCTGGATATGTCGAAGATAGAAAAGGGAAAGATCGAACTGACAGAAGAACCGTTTTGTCTGAGGGAACTGATCACGGATATTAACTCAATCACACGTCCGGAAGCACTGCAGAAGGGCCAGGAGCTTTTATTCAGAACTGTGGATGTAGTCCACACTGATTTTATCGGTGACGCGGGGAGGATCAGGCAGGTGCTGATCAATTTGATTACGAACGCTGTAAAGTACACCCAGAACGGGGGCAGGATCATCGTTGAAGTCCAGGAGGTTACTGGCCGTACGCCTGGGGCGGCAAGCTTTGTCTTTACTGTGGAGGATAACGGTATCGGAATGGACCCGGATTTTCTTAATTATATTTTTGTACCGTTTTCCAGGGCGGATGATTCCAAGGTCCGCAGAGTACAGGGAACAGGGCTTGGAATGTCCATTGCCCAGGGAATCGTTTCTGCGATGAACGGAAATATCCAGGCAGAAAGCCGGAAGGGTCAGGGAAGCCGTTTTATCGTCACTCTGAATCTGAAGATCGCCGATTCGGATCAGGTTGCGGAGCACAGGATGGCGGGATTTGAAATTCAGGATGGGCCAGGGTCTGATACCAGGTGCTCGGACAGACTCAGGGGCAAACGGCTTCTGCTGGTAGAAGACAATGAACTTAATATGGAGATTGCGGAAACCATACTAACCGAAGCGGGCTTCGCGGTTGAAAACGCAGAAAATGGAAAGGAAGCTCTGGATATGTTTCTGGCCTCTGAACCCGGATATTATCAGGCAGTCCTTATGGATCTGCAGATGCCCGTCATGGACGGATACACCGCAGCAAAAGAGATCCGGAGCAGCACACATCCCCAGGCTCTTAAGGTTCCGGTGATCGCTCTGACAGCCAATGCCTTTGCGGAGGATATGGCTAAGGCACTGGCAGCAGGCATGAATGATCATGTCTCAAAACCGATTGACTACAAGCGGCTCATAAGTGTTTTGGAAAAAAATATAGAGTAGGGAAAGATGAGGAATTACATGAAAGACCAAATACTGTTGATCAATGATCTGGCCGGTTACGGCAAAGTGGCCCTGTCTGCCATGCTGCCGGTCATGACCCACGCCGGACTTAATTTATATAACCTTCCCACTGCACTGGTCTCAAACACTCTCGACTATGGAAAGTTCGAGATATTAGAGACCACTGAGTATATGAGGAAGACGATGAAAGTCTGGGCGGAACTGGGATTTTCTTTTGACGCCGTCTGCACGGGATTTATCGCTTCCAAAGAGCAGGTGAAACTGATTTCAGGCTATCTGAGAGAGCAGAAAAAGAAAGGAACCTGGATTTTTGTCGATCCCATTATGGGAGATGAAGGAAAGCTTTATAATGGAATTGAAGAAAAAACCGTCGGCTATATGAGAGATCTGTGTTCCCTGGCCGATGTGATTGTGCCGAACCTGACGGAAGCAAGCTTTTTGGCGGGTATGTGTCAGGGAAAGGAAGTCATTACCCAGGGAGAGGGCAGAGAGATTCTCAAAAAGCTCAGAAAGCTTGGTGCGAAATCTATCGTCATCACGAGTGTAAAGACGGAGGCCGGGGATTTTGTTTTGATCTATGATCATCAGACGGATACGGTGTCTGAGCTTCCGTTTGAACAGATTCCGGTTCGCTTTCCCGGAACCGGAGATATATTTTCAGCCATTCTCGCAAGCCAGGTGCTGAATGGAACAGCGCTTGAAAAAGCGGCGCAGAGAGCTATGTCTGCGGTCAGACAGCTGATTGCTATTAACCATGAAACAGCTGATAAATTTAAGGGAATACCGATTGAGAAAAATTTGGAGGTGCTTAATTTTGAGTCGTCCGAAGATTAAACTTACATTGGTCGAAAGAAAAGGGGATCACGGCTGTCACCGGGGACACAGGGTCGGAGACAGTTTTGATTTTGATACGGAGAGGGGCCGGCTTTGTCCGATGGCTATGCATGTGGCGTTTCCGTATGTTGATATTTTAAGATACGGGGGAACCATTCCGGGTCAGCCGGAAGGAACGGCGGTGTTCTGTTGTCCTGACGCGGATACGATCAATGTCTTTAAAGCTGAAATTATCAGTGAAGAATAGTGAGGAGCGGTTAATCAGAGTTAGCCGCTCCTTTCTGCATTTTATGGTATCCGAAAGATACCAGATTTCCTGGCGGTAACCATCCTACTTTTTTGTGCGTACTTTACGTTTGGAGATCGGGGAATTATCATGTGGTTAGAATCTGGGCAGTCACAAAGGAGGATAAAGGGATGACAGCAGAAGAGTGTATTAAATTATTAAGAGAGATCAAAGATGTGGCCTTCGCAACGGTCGATAAAGAAGGACATCCCCAGGTGCGCATCATCGATGTCATGATCGCAGAGGGAGAAAAGCTGTATTTTTGTACGGAAAGAGGGAAAGACTTTTACCGACAGCTGATGGCAAATGAATATACAGCCATTACAGGAATGAATAAAGAATTTCAGATGGTGCGGCTCTCCGGCCCGGTGAAAAAGCTTTCGGATCAAAAAATGTGGATTGACCGGATCTTTGAGGAAAACCCGATGATGAACGATGTGTATCCGGGGGAAAGCCGTTATATCTCGGAGGCTTTCTGCATCGAGGACGGCTGGCTGGAGTTTTTCGATCTGGGGAAAGTTCCGATTTACAGGGAACGCTTCACCATCGGCACAATGAAAAAAGAAGAAAAAGGCTTTTTGATCACAGAAGCCTGCATCGGCTGCGGGACGTGCAGGGACGTATGTCCCCAGCAATGCATCAGTGAGGGAAAGCCTTATAAAATACAGCAGGAACACTGCCTGCACTGCGGACTTTGTAAGGAACAGTGTCCTGCGGGCGCAATTCAAAGGAAGGATGGATAGTCTATGCTGCATCAAATGTGGAACGTATTAACACAGCGGAGCGGATTTTTCATGGGCTTGGCTTTCGAGCACCTTGAAATTTCTCTTATTGCTATTTTTATTGCGATTATATTTGGAGGTGTTGTGGGAATCCTGATCAGTGAGTATCAAAGGTATGCAAAACCGGCTCTTGGACTGATCAATTTTCTCTATACGATTCCATCGATCTCCATGCTGGGATTTCTGATCCCATTTTCCGGAATCGGAAATGCCACTGCGGTGATCGCTCTGACCGTATACGCGCTGCTCCCGATGGTGCGAAATACGCATACGGGAATGAGCAACATTGATGAAGGAATCCTTGAGGCTGCCAAGGGAATGGGCAGCACAAGGGCGCAGATTTTATTTAAGATCAAACTTCCGCTTGCCATGCCGGTCATCATGTCCGGAATCAGAAATATGGTCACAATGACCATTGCTCTTACAGGTATCGCATCGTTTATCGGGGCAGGAGGACTGGGAGTGGCGATCTACCGCGGTATAACGACCAACAATGGGGCGATGACTCTGGCGGGAAGCCTTCTGATCGCACTTCTGGCGCTGGCCATGGATTTTATTCTCGGCTTTGTGGAACAAAGAATGAAGGTAAGGGACAGGAAAGCACGGAAGGCAAACAGGATTTTATTGATCCTGGTTCTTGTGATAGCGGCAGCACTGACGGCTGGGGCCTTTTGGGGGCAAAAGAAGAAGGATACTGTCCATATTGCAACCAAACCGATGACGGAACAGTATGTCCTGGGAGAGATGCTGAGTATTCTTATTGAGCAGGAGACGGGGCTGAACACAGAACTGACCCAGGGTGTGGGCGGAGGAACCTCTAATATCCAGCCGGCCATGGAAAAAGGGGAGTTCGACATTTATCCGGAGTACACGGGAACCGGATGGAATATGGTACTGAAAAAGAGCGGCATTTATACAGAGGATATGTTCGGACAGCTGAAAGCCGGATATGAAGAAAAATGCGGGATGCAGTGGCTTGGAATGTACGGATTTAACAATACCTATGGATTGGCTGTGCGCCGGGAGACTGCGGAGAAATATAACTTAAGGACTTATTCAGATTTAAAGAGGGCGGCGGGTCAGCTGACTTTTGGAGCGGAGTATGATTTCTTCGAGCGGGAAGATGGCTACGACGCTCTGTGCAAGACCTACGGGTTCAAGTTTAAAAATACGATGGACATGGATATTGGCCTGAAATATAAAGCGATCGGACAAAAGAAGATCGATGTGATGAATATTTTTACGACGGACGGACAGCTGAGCGTATCGGATGTGGTCGTCCTGAAAGATAACAAGAACTTTTATCCTTCTTATTCCTGCGGAAATGTAGTCAGGGATGATGTGCTGAATGAGCATCCGGAACTGAAAGCGGTATTTCAAAAGCTTAACGGCATCCTCTCCGATGAGCTGATGGCAAAGATCAACTATGAAGTGGAGACGAAGAAGAAAGAACCTAAGGAAGCGGCAGAAGATTTTCTCAAAAGCAAAGGACTGTTAAAGTAAGGAGGCCCGGATGAGCAAAGCGATTGAATTCAAACAGATTAAAAAAGTATACGGCGAAAAAACCGTCATAGAAGGTTTTGACCTGACGGTTGAGCGGGGTGAATTTGTGACGGTGATAGGGTCCTCCGGCTGCGGAAAGACGACGGTTCTGAAAATGGTAAACGGCCTTGTAATCCC
The DNA here is from genome assembly GCF_003461725.1 of Anaerostipes sp. AF04-45. Classification (NCBI taxonomy): domain Bacteria; kingdom Bacillati; phylum Bacillota; class Clostridia; order Lachnospirales; family Lachnospiraceae; genus Anaerostipes; species Anaerostipes sp. AF04-45. Next base: position 269,348 of record NZ_QTXQ01000005.1, on the reverse strand, counting down.
CGATGGCGGCAGTATTTTTGTGGAAGGCAGGGATATCTCAGAGATGGATATGATCAGCCTGAGAAGAAATATCGGCTATGTCATCCAGGGAAGCGTTTTGTTTCCGCATATGACGGTGGAAGAAAATATCTCCTATGTTCCTGACCTGCTCAACAAAAAGGATAAGGAGCGCACAAAAAAAGCGGTGGAGAAGTGGATGGGCATCGTGGGCCTGGATGAAGATATGAGAGAAAGGTATCCTTCAGAACTTTCCGGCGGACAGCAGCAGAGAGTCGGAATTGCAAGAGCCCTGGCTGCCTCGCCGGACATCCTGCTGATGGACGAGCCTTTCGGAGCCGTGGATGAGATCACGAGAGGACAGCTCCAGACTGAACTCAGGCAGATCTATGAGAAAACCGGGATCACGGTCATGTTTGTGACCCATGATATCTCGGAAGCGCTGAAGCTTGGAACAAAAGTGCTGGTCATGGACCGCGGAAAGATTGAACAGTATGCCGCACCCGAAGATCTTTTAAAAGCCCCGTCCACAGAGTTTGTAAGCCGGCTGGTGGAAAAGGAGCGCAGAGTGTGTACGCTTCCCGATGAACAGCTGGCCGACTGCGGGCACAGCGGGGCGGCAGGACACCTCCTTTAGAGAGGAAAAAGTTGAAAAAGAGAGCATTCTACGGCAAGCATACAACTTGAACATCCTTTAGACTTGTCTTATATCACAAAGAATCAGGAGGAAGAATATGTACGCTTGGGAAGCAATACAAAAAACGCTGGATTATATTGAAGAACACTATGGAGATGAGATTTCGGTAGATGTTCTGGCAGCAAAGGCACATTTGTCTAAGTACTATTATCAGAGGCTGTTTCACCGTCTGGTCCGCAAAAATGTAAATGAATATCTGAAACTAAGACGCCTTGCAAAATCCGCAGAAAAGCTCAGGGATCGGAGCTGCACGATTCTCGACGTGGCCCTGGAGTGTGGGTTTGCAGGCCACAGCAGCCTGACAAAGGCATTTCGGGAGACATACGGCATTACGCCGGATGAGTACAGGAAAAGTGATCTGACTCTGGATGCTTTTGTAAAGCCCGATCTTATGCTGAACCACACTCTGATCGAGGAGGGGGTTCCCCTTGCAGTGGACCAGATGGTGCTGGAAATCAGAGAGAAGAAACTGGAACGGGATATCATTTACACTGGGAGGAGCAGGACTGCGTCCGTAAAAGAACTGGGAGAGCCGAAGATCAATATGCTCACAGAACTGTGGAAACAACTGCCGGACGATCCCGACAGGGAATACGCGGACATCCTCACACCAGACAGCGACCCGGAATATTTTGATTACTTTGTGGGGACGGAGAAACGGGAAAATGACCGTGGCCCTGAGGAAAGAATTATGCCGAAAGGCAGATATATTGTGTGCAGTTATGATGCGGAAGATTTTGAAACCCTTGTCTCAGAGGCTTTGTATAAAGCCAGCAGATATTTGTATGATGTCTGGCTGCCCGAGAAAGGAATAATTCCGGAGCCTGTTTTGATGCAGAAGTATTTCAGGCCCATGCAGAATGACTGCTATATTGAGTTATGGGCGAAAATACAGGAATAAAAAAAGGCTGCCAATATAGGTATCAATCCTAAGAAATAGTTGATTAAGTAAAAAATGGAGAAAATAAGCAAAAAACAATGTTTGAGTAATTGACTTTTTTTGCCGAACGATTTATACTTTAAATGACAGGATTCTACAAATTAAATACTATATGATATTTTTATGAAGAACAAATATTATATAGATAAAAATAATAATCCCAAAAGAGAAGGTGATATTATGACTGCAGGAACTATGGATAAGGTTTATAAGAGGCAGGCAAATGAAATGAATCTATACTTAAAGCGGCTACGCGCAATGTCTAAAGAAGAAGCAAGGAGGGTTTCAGGGAATAATCTTATAAAAGCAGGAATCGCTGATGCTGACGGAAAATTAACTAGTCGGTATATATACAGCAAAAAACAGGAGAAGCGTTAAATGTATCATCATTCTCCAAATTTAGTTCTGGGATTTCATGGATGTACAAAAGATACCTTTGAACAAGTATTGTATCATCATCAGGAATTAGAACCCAGCAATAATACATACGACTGGCTTGGAAATGGGGTTTATTTTTGGGAGAACAGCTATGACCGGGCAATGGACTGGGCATTAAATCATTATAAAAAAGAAGATGCAGAGGTTATAGGTACTGTACTTGACTTAGGATTTTGCTTGGATTTGATGGATTTTTCATCCAGAGAAGTCTTAAAAGTCGGATATGATATTTTGGTTGAAGAATGTAAGCAATTTCATGTACAGCTACCTATTAATAAAAATATCGGAAAAAATACAGATTTATTAATAAGAGAGTTGGATTGCGCTGTTATAGAGCGTATTCATAGATTTGGAGAAGAAATGAATACAGAAGAATATGACAGTGTTAGAGGAGCGTTTATTGAAGGAAAGAGAATTTATCCTAATTCTGGGTTTTATGAAAAAACACATATTCAAATCTGTGTCCGAAACCCAAACTGTATCAAAGGATATTTTGCTCCAAAAAAAGAGAACGTAGATTTTAAATTAGTTTAGCCAAAGTTTATAGGAACAGGGATTTTGAATGTTTTCAATGAAATCCCTGTTCTTTTTGTTGTGAGTGTATTTGTCACCGTCTCCTCACTGCCGTATCCTGAAAACAGAAGTAGTCCGGACGGTGCCTTGACTGGGTATACTCAAACATGATGCCGTCCGCATTGAATGTCTGGCTGGTGATGACTGTAAGGCAGTTGTAGTCGCCAAGATCCATATATTTTTCGTCAATCTGGGTGCTGTGCTCTACCGTCATCTTCCTTTTACTTGTGACAATCTGCATGCCCAGGTCTCTTTCGATTCTATTCGAAATCATTCAACGATTCTAATGATGATGGATTTGGAGATTTAAAAGGAGTGACACAAAAACTTGATTATCTCAGTGAGCTGGGAGTGGATTATCTCTGGCTGACACCATTTTTCTCCTCGCCTCAGAATGACAATGGTTATGATATTTCGGATTATTATACGATTGATCCGCTGTTCGGGTCCATGGAAGATTTGGAGGAACTGATCCGGGAAGCGGGCAGCAGAGGTCTTAATTTGATGTTGTTAATCTGATCTCAAAACCAAAAGTTTTTGAAGATGACATAGAAGGAGACGGCCGGAGATTTTACACGGACGGTCCCCGTGTCCACGAGTTTTTAAAGGAACTGGTACGGGATACAGAGATTCAGGAAATGGTTACTGTGGGGGAAATGTCTTCCACAACCATTGAAAACTGTATCCGGTATTCACAACCCGAAGAGAGAACTTTCCATGTGCTTTAATTTCCACCACTTGAAGATCGATTATAAGAACGGAGAAAAATGGGAACTGATGGAACCGGATTTGATTGAGCTGAAAAGGCTTTTGGAGGACTGGCAGCTCAATATGCAGGAACACGGCGGATGGAATGCGGTGTTTTGGTGTAATCATGATCAGCCGCGGATCGTTTCAAGACTTGGGAATGACAGAAACTACTGGAGCCAGTCTGCCAAAATGCTGGCTGCCTGTATCCACCTGCTCAGAGGAACCCCTTATGTCTACCAGGGAGAAGAGATCGGTATGACAAATCCAGGCTATACGGAGATCGGACAGTACCGGGATGTGGAAAGCCTGAATTATTACCGGATCATGAGAGAACAGGGAAAGACGGAGCAGGAGGCGCAGGAAGTGCTGAGGGCCAGATCCAGGGATAACAGCCGCACGCCGATGCAGTGGTCCGGCAGTACCAACGCAGGATTTTCATCCTCTCTGCCATGGATATCCATACCGGAAACTACCGAAAGATCAATGTACAGGAAGAAGAGAAGGATCAAAATTCTGTCCTGTCATTTTATAAAAAACTGATCAGTCTGAGAAAAGAGAAAAAAGTTATATCTGACGGGAAAATCGAATTCCTCTTCAGAAAACGGCCTGAAGTCCTGGCGTACCGGCGGTTTTACGGCAATGAGGAACTGATTGTTTTAAACAATCTGACTGATCAGGAATATGTTCTTAGGGTGGATACAGAAGGATACCGGAAGCTTTTAGGAAATTATGAAGGCGTAAAAGCAGGAAACGGGCAGCTGACTCTGCGGCCTTATGAGACAACAACTTTAGAAAAAATACAGAGACAGAGTACAAGTTTTTAAAAGAAATGGAAATCTGGTATAATCCTCTTAGAATCTGAAAAGACAGTTCGGGAAAGGAGAACACAGCATGGAGAATTTTACGTTTTACAGCCCAACGTATTTTGCTTTTGGAAACGGGGAGGAGAACCATACCGGAAGTTATATAAAGAGGTTTGGCGGCAGCAGGGTGCTGATCCATTACGGCGGCGGAAGCGTTGTGCGTTCCGGCCTTTTGGACCGTGTCAAAAAGTCCCTGGAGGAGGAAGACATTTCTTATGTAGAATTGGGAGGGGTGAAACCAAATCCCAGAAGCGGGCTGGTGTATGAAGGTATTGAGCTCTGCAGGAAGGAGCATGTGGATTTTGTGCTGGCAGTGGGAGGAGGAAGTACGATCGACTCTGCCAAAGCCATTGCCGCGGGCTCTGTCTATGACGGCGATTTCTGGGATTATTATCAGGGAAAGAAAGTGGAAAAGGCACTCCCTGTCGGAACCGTTCTTACCATCGCTGCCGCAGGAAGTGAGGGAAGTCCGGATTCTGTCATTACAAAGGAAGAAGGAATGCTGAAAAGAGGAGCCACGGGAGAGGGCCTTCGTCCGAAATTCTCCGTTCTGAATCCTGCGCTTACCCAGACGCTTCCGGCATACCAGACTGCGGCAGGTATTACGGATATTATGGCCCATTTGTTTGAACGGTATTTTACAAATACGGAAAACGTGGAGGTCACAGACCGGCTGATCGAAGGTCTGCTGCTGTCTGTGATTCATGAAGCACCCAAGGTTATCGCCGACCCGGACGATTACCAGGCGAGAGCAAATATTATGTGGGCAGGAATGATGGCTCACAATAACAGCTGCGGCGTGGGGCGGGAACAGGACTGGGGAAGCCATGACATTGAGCATGAACTCTCCGCAGTTTACGACTGTACACACGGAGCAGGCCTGGCAATGGTGGTCCCTGCCTGGATGACTTATAATCTGAAACATGATGTCAATAGATTTGTCCAGCTTGCGGTCAGGGTATGGGGATGCCAGATGGATTTCCAAAATCCTGAGGTGACAGCCAGGGCCGGAATCCGGGCACTTAAAAACTTTTTGAGATCCATCGGCATGCCGCTGAACTTCGGAGAGATCGGGGCAAAGGAAGAAGATATCAAAAAGATGGCACACACTGCCTGCTATGGAAACGGACGGAAAGGAACCGTCGGAAAATTTGTGAGGCTTGGGGAGGAAGATGTGGAGAAGATATATCGGCTGATGCTTTAGAAAAAAGAATGACGGAACGATGTTTATAATACCGGTTCAGAAAACGGTTGCATTCAATGACCAAATCATATACAATATAATTGATATTGGACATGTCCAAAATGAAAAATTATGTTTCGGTGTTAAAAATATAAATCAAAACACTTATAAATATGTGATTTTTAGGTTGCTATATGGATATGTCCATATGTTGAAGCACAGATGTTGATCGGTTTTCTGAGGAGGTAGTCTTTATGAATGGAAATTTATTTGGTGTCGTATTACTGTTTTTAGCAATGGCCATTGTCAGCAAACTGATGGCGCTGCCCCAGATTCACAAATTGAATAAGCAGCTTATGGAAATCAAACGTTCCGGTCCGGTATCCAGTGTCGGGATGGCCCGTCATTGGCGGGGGAACCGCGCCTATGTGTTAGTTACCGATCTGCAGGGGAATATTGTGTGCGGGTATCAGACAAGCGGCAATTCGGTGTTTTCCGGATTCCGGGAAGACCGGGAACTCAAAGAAACCAACTATCTGGAGATTATAGAGAATCTGTCACAAAAGAAGAAGCTTACAAGGCTGGAACAGGCAAAACAGATGGCAGCTGAATATCTGGAGGATGGTCTTAAACAGCAGGGAGAAGTTTAAACAGGGATAAGAAGAGACAGGGGAAAATTTAATAGAATTCAAAGAACAGGAAGAGATTCATGAAAAAGAATTTCTTCCTGTTTTTTATCGGTAGGACTGCAGTTCAAGCAGATATTTCTTTGGATTTTTGTGCGAAATTGTATATTCAAACGGCCGGCCGTCGGAGAGGAAAGCAGTCATTTCGATCTTGATGACAGGTTCATTTGACTTAAGATCCAGAGCCCGGGCAATATCCTCCGGCGGGATCACGGCACTGATGGTTTCCTGAGCCATCGATATTTTCATACCATTTTTTTCAATAAAACTGTAAATAGAATCGACCAATACACCGCAGGTAATATCTTTGATGGAAAAAGGTGTAAAGTAAGAGCGGTCGTAAATAATAGGGTCACCGTTTTTGCAGCGAAGGCGGACCAGAGAATATACCGGATCGCCTGTGCAGATATCCAATTTTTCCGCCACGGTCTCATTTGCCTGTGTGGTTTCAAAGGAAATCAGGCGTGTGGAAGGGATGTCACCGCCGGATCTGAGATCTTCCGGAAAGCTTTTGAGTTTATTCAATGACTTGCGCAGGCGTCGGTCCGAGACAAAGGAACCCTGGCGCGGGACCCGGTAAATGATGCCGTCGTTTTCCAGGCTGGATAACGCTTTCTGGATCGTGGGGCGTGAAAAGCCGAACTCTCCGATCAGGTCACGTTCAGATGGAAGTTTATCATTCGGTGACATTTTATCGATTTTTTCTAAGATGCAATGTTTGACTGACATAAATTTTCTGTCCATTTTAAGATCCTCCCAAAAAGAAATACGGGCTGCTCTGAAGCACTAAACTGAACCTATCCAAAATGATTGGATTATCCAGATACTGTGCGAGGACATAGTATAGCATTAATTTGTTTTTAGGTCAAGACAAGAAAAAAATACAGATAAATGCTGAATATATGCAGTTTATAGAGCGATATATATAAATAAAAAAATATAAATTGAAAATAATCTTAATAAAAGCTATTGCTTTTTCTGGACATGTGTAGTAGAATCTACTTGTGGACAGGTCCACGAAGCATATTGTTGAAGATTATAAGAAAAGGAGTACACTATCATGAAAATTATTGTGACAAAGAGCTATGAAGAATCTTGCAGGACAGTAGCTGAAGAGATCATCAAACAGGTTAAGGAAAACCCGTCTTCTAAATTGGGATTGGCAACTGGCGGAACTGCAGAAAATGTTTATCCGTTTTTGGTTGACGCATACAAGGAAGGGAAAGTTGATTTCTCCGGAATCTCAACGGTCAATCTGGATGAATACATTGGAATGGACCCGTCAAGCCCGCAGAGTTACCGTCAGTGCATGGACAGCTGGTTTTTCGATCAGGTTGAAATTGATAAAGAAAAAACATACTGCCCTTCAGGCATGAACAAACCGGAAGATGAGATTAAAGTATTTAATGAAAAGCTGTACGGAGATAAAATGGTAGACCTCCAGCTTCTCGGAGTCGGAGTGAGCGGACATATCGGTTTCAATGAGCCGGGGGAGAAACTTACTGCCGGAGTACATATTGAAAAACTTGATGAGAGCACCATTGAGGCTAACTCCCGTTTCTTTGTTTCACCGGATGATGTGCCGAGAGAATCCATCACAATGGGGATCGGAGATATTATGAAGGCAGAAAAAATTGTCATGATCGTGACAGGGGAAAATAAGGTGCCGGTTATGAAAGCGCTGCTCACAAATGATGAGGTTACCTGCAAAGTTCCGGCTACGATGCTGAAAATGCACAGGGATGTTACAGTGGTAATCGACGAAGAACTGGCTGCTGCTGCAGGATATAAAGCCTGAACCTAAAAATTGATTCCGCAGAAGCCTCCCCAAAGGTTTCTGACGGAATCAACTTTGAAAGATACAGTGTCTTTGGGACAGACACCGTATAGAAAATGATATGTATATAGTAATCAATACAATACCTGACTTTACTATAACACATATCATCGTTGCACTCAACTCTCTTAAAAGGAGGAATCGTAAAATGATGTTTCCGCATGTTGGGGACCGTTTCCGTTTGGTTTACGGCAGAAATCTGCTGCCGGAACTGACAGAAGGTCTGAATAACTATCTGGTTGTAGCCGATGGATTTGTGTATGAAAAATATAAGGATCAGTTAAAAAATGAACATAAAGTATATATAGTAAAAAATGTTGAAGTTGCCACGCTGGAAAATGACGTGAAAGATTATGAGGGTGTGGACGCAGTTGTAGCAATGGGCGGCGGAATGGCAATCGATGCCGGCAAATGGATGGCAGAACACCTGGGAAAGAAGATTCACAGTGTTCCGACTGTATTGTCTGTCAACGCAGCGTTTTGTTATAAATCTGCGATGAGAGTCAACAATGTGGTTACTTATATGGGACGTATTTTCCCGGAAGCCATCTACATAGATTTTGACATTATTAAAGGAGCGCCAAAGTACTTAAATGTCTCAGGAGCCGGAGATCTGCTGGCATGTCTGACAGCTTCTTATGACTGGAAACTGAACAGCATGGTTACAAAAAGCCACGCGTACTCCCAGGAAATAAGTGACGGAGCACAATATCTTCTGGGAATGTTGTCTGAGAATATTGATAATATCCGTGAAGTCAATGACGAAGGCATCTATTTTATGTGTGAAGCCTTCCGCTGGATAGCCGAACACAGCGCGAAGATGAACCATACCATGTGGGAGAGTGCCAGTGAGCATGCTTTCTTCGACAATATGGAATTTGTCTGCAAAAAGCCGTTTCTTCATGGACAGATCATCGGCCTGACCGTTTATTTTATGTCACTGTTCCAGGACAATCAACATGAACGGGCGCTCATGATGCTGAAACGCCTGGGGATTGACGTTACGCTGAAGGGATTGGACATCACGGAAGAACAGCTGCGCACCGGTCTGCTCACACTGCGTGATTTCACGGAACATGAAGGACTCAGGTATACGATCATCAATGCAAAACCGATCACCGGCGAGTGGGTTGATATGGCCATCTCAAAATACAAGAAAGATTTTGATATCGCCTAGAAATGCGAAGAGCTCTGCTCTTTGCAAAAAGTAAAAGGAGGAAAAAATATGCTTTTAGAAATTGGAGCAGCGGTGAACGAAACGGCATTTGAACTGCCCGGTATCATTACAGCGCTGGTTACTGCCGCAAAAGGGCTGACAGGATTTTTCAGGGCAGCCGGAACGACTTTCATCGACAATATGTACAGCATCCTTCCCATGGCATTGATCGCACTGACCGTTCTCAATGCGATTGTAAGTTTAGTAGGGGAGGACCGTTTTGACAAGTTTGCGCAGAAACTGACAGGAAATTTCTTTACCCGCTACACGGTACTTCCGTATTTGGGAAATTTCTTTGTGAGCAGCCCGATCGTATTTACATTCGGACGTTACCTGAAAGAAAAGTATAAAGCTGCATTTTTTGAAGTGGCAAACCGTACCAATATGGCTCCTATGATGTGTCTGTTTCCGCATGTGAATCCTGCAGAAATGTACGTATGGCTGGGTGTATATGAGGGAGTCGTCAAGATGTACGGCACACAGGCAGGAGGACTGCTGGCGGTATGTACGTTTCTGGTAGGAATGTGTACCTCTTCACTGATCGGTCTGACAATCGAGACAGTAAACGGTATTATGGCCAAGCGCCAGGGCATTGACTGGGATGAGATTGAAGCACGGAAACACGGAGAAGCGTGCTGATAAAATGCTGAGAACAATAAATGTATCATCTATATAGGAGGTTTGCAGATATGGCAAAAGCGATTGTTTCAAAAGGAGGCGGAGGATACGGTACTCCGTTGGAAATTAGTGCAGAAGGTAAAAGGACAAAAGTTGTATGTATGACAGGTGCGGGAATCCACCCGTTAGCCGAAAAGATTGCCGAGGTGATCGGGGGAGAGGCAGTGGACGGTTTCCGTAAACCGGTTCCGGACGCCGAGACGGCATGTGTGATCGTAAACTGCGGGGGAAGTCTCCGCCTGGGAATGTTTCCTAAAAAAGGACTTAAGACCATCAACCTGAATCCAACAGGTCCAAGCGGTCCTTTCGGTTCCTTTTGCAAAGAGGGCCTGTATGTATCCGGCTCAAATGTGAAAAACGTCACCGCAGAGGAATAAGCAAAGGAAAGGAGTAAACATATGAAAGCAGTTTCTAATTTTATGACGATGGTCGCTTCGGCGATCGGAAAGTTTGTCATGACAGTTGTTCAGGCGGCAAGAAACTCATTTAAACTCTGTCTTGAGACAATTATCCCCTTCCTGATCTTTGTATCAACGGTATTTACACTGATCACGAGTACAGGAGTGGGAAATATCATTGCAAATGCTTTATCTGGCCTTGCAACATCTCCTTTTGGACTGGTGGTCATGGGACTGATTATTACCTTCCCGCTTCTCTCTCCGATCATCGGACCGGGAGCGGTTATCCCGCAGGTAATCGGGGCTCTCATCGGAGGGCTGATCAGTACCGGTGCAGTTCCGCTGACGATGGCACTGCCCACAGTGTTTACCATTCATCAGCCCTGCGGCGCAGACTTTATTCCGGTAGGAATGTCTTTGTGTGAGGCGGAGCCCGAAACCGTTGAGGTGGGAGTATCAGCAGTCCTGTTCTCTAAATTTATCGTGGCACCGATTGAAATCATTATAGCGGTCATTGTTGGACAGCTTGTATTTTAAGGGGGAAAAACAATGAAATTTGAGACGGAAATTATGGGAATCGGTGATCAGGCAAGAGACTTTCGGGATGAAAAGATTTTGATCTTTTTCGGACAGCGCGCGAGCGGAGGACTTGAAGATTACAGCGTACTCATAAAAGAACCCCGGGACACAGTCACCATATGTTCGGGTGACGTATTGAAAATCGGGGAGAGCAGTTATCCGGTCACAGCCGTGGGCGGCAAGGTGGAAGAAACATTTTCAGACCTTGGACACTGTACGGTGCGTTTTGACGGGGCCGGGAAGGCAGCGCTTCCCGGAACGGTACATGTAAAAGGCGATTATCCTGATTATCAGACAGGTGACCGGGTAGTCATCGAATAGTATTAATATTTTATGATTCAGCGGTAGGATTTTATTTCAAGAAGATATTTCTTAGGATTCTTATGTGAAAGTGTGTATTCAAACGGACGTCCGTCGGAGAGATAGGCTACCATGGCAATCCGGATGACCGGCTCGTTATTTCCGAGTTCCAGTGCATCTGCAATTTCCTTCGGCGGAAGTATAGCATCCACTGTCTTATGGGCCATGGAGACTTTCATTCCGTGCTTTTCCATAAAATCGTAAATAGAGTCAACCAGCACTTCGCAGGTGACATCTTTAATGGCAAACGGTGCATAGTAAGAATAATCATAAATAATGGGGTCACCGTTTTTAAAACGCAGGCGGCACAGATAATATACGGGATCTCCCACATTCATCTCAAGCTTTTCTGCAACGGTCTCCGATGCCTCTGTGATCTCAAATGCGATCAGACGGGTGGAAGGTACATCACCGCTGGAACGCAGGTCTTCGGGAAAACTCTGGAGAGAATCCAGAGATTTCCTAAGCCGACGGTCAGACACAAACGATCCCTGACGGGGAATGCGGTAAATGATACCGTCATTTTCCAGTTCCGTCAGCGCTTTTTGTATGGTCGGACGTGAAAACCCAAATTCATTGATCAGATCACGTTCAGAGGGCAGTTTGTCATTGGGAGACATTTTATTGATTTTATCTAAAATACAGTTTTTGACAGATATAAATTTTCGGTTCATTAAAAATCCTCCTGATCAGGGATATGGAAAGTGTTTTGTCCATATTTTTGTTGCTTCATTATACTATATCTCATTGTAAAAATCCAGCTGTTTGAAAGAAAGTGAGGAACATGAAAATGTATCAAATCGAAAATGAAGTGTGCAGGATTTCAGTAAAAAAACATGGCAGTGAGCTCTGTGGAATGTATGATAAAATCAGCTGCCGTGAGTACATATGGCAGGCCGGTGAGGTCTGGCCGAAACATAGTCCGCTTTTATTCCCTGCCATCGGCGGGTTTTATGACGGAACATATACAGCAAACGGAAGAACATATCAGATAGGCGCCCATGGCTTTGCTCGTGACATGGACTTTACTCCGGTCTCTGCCAGAGGAAATGAGATTATCATGCAGCTGAAAAGCAGTGAGGAGACCTATAAGTTATATCCTTACAGTTTTTGTCTGAGGGTTTCCCATCGGCTGGAAGGCAGAAAGCTTGTGATCACATGGACTGTGGAGAATACAGGAGACGAAACAATGTATTATTCGATCGGCGCTCACCCTGGATTCCAGCTGGCACCTCAAACAGAGTTATCTGATTATAAGCTTGTTTTTGACAGAAAATTTGATTTACATTCACGTAAAGTCCAGGGCCGTCTGGTTACCAGGGAAACTTATCCGGTTGCAAAACAAGTAAGTGAATTAAAGCTGACACCGGATTTGCTAAGGCAGGATGCATTCATATTTGAAGACGGGATTTCATCCATGCTTCTTGAGTGTGACAAGGCAGACTATCATCTGAAAGTAAGTTTCCCGGGATTTCCGGCAGCGGCGGTCTGGAGTATGCCTTCTGCTATTGATAAAGCTGAATATATCTGTATTGAACCGTGGTATGGCATGAATGATTTCGTGGGACAGGGCGTGCAGGATATCAGGAAAAAATATTTAATCCAGTCATTGAAGGCAGGGGAAACAAAAGAAATAAGTTATACAATAGAGATATGCGATTAACAGGAGCGCCTTTAAAAGGCGGCAGAAATTAGATATAGAACAGTTCCGGGATATTATATGAATTCTGGGACTGTTTTTATTTTTCGTTTTCATGATTTTAAAATGGAACTGAATGATTTATTATTGGAATATATGAGAGAGGAGCAAGATTGGATACAGTAATTAAAATTCTTTTAGCAGCAGATATATTGTCAGGTCTGTTTTTTCTTTTTTCTTCCGGATTTAAAGGGAAAAGATTTTATTGGATTAAAAAAGAAATTTCGGGTCTTATTTTATTGGCAGGGGGAATTGTGGGATTCTATGCAGTCTATACAGAAAATTCGGTACTTTTGAGGATCGCTTTTTGGAGCTGCGTTGGACTTTTCAGTATTTCTCTGGGTGTTTTTGATCTCATAAAAATCCGTATATGTAAAACAATGGTTTATGGAAGGTTTGTAGAGAGTAAGATATCAGGCACGGGAAGAAACAGAAGCGTCACACCTACTTTTGAATATACATACGGGGGAGTTGTCTATAAAAATGAGAGCGGCGAAAACATTCCTCCTGAAATATCAAAGAATTATGAGGCAGGAAAACCTTATCCTGTTTTTATCTGCGAAAACGAGCCCTATCTTTATATTACGGATCGTAATATGATCGGGAAAGCTATTTTTGAAATTTTATTAGGAATCATCGTAATCAGCGCTGCATTCTTATGAGGAGTGTGAGCCGGAAAGGAGTTATTATGGGAGAACTGAAAGATCTTGAGAATATCGGGGCAAAAACAGAGGAGCAGCTGAACCAGGCAGGAATCTATACAAAAGAGCAGCTAATTAAGGCCGGAAGTAAAGAAGCGTGGCTGAAGATAAGAGCTTTTGACGAGTCTGCCTGCCTCCATCTGCTCTGGGGACTGGAAGGGGCGGTGGAAGGAATAAAAAAGAAGGATCTGTCACCGGAAGTGAGAAAAGACCTGAAAGATTTTTTTGATGATATCAATCAATGACGGTATTATAAGTTGAAATTCTCCCTGATGTGAAATATAATAGACAAAACATGTAAGGGAGATTAATTATGAATGTAATAGAAATCGTAAAGTCGATTGTTCTCGGTATTATTCAGGGAATCACAGAGTGGCTTCCGATCAGCAGTACGGGCCATCTCATTTTGTTTGACAATATTTGGCCGATGGCATTAAGCCCGGAGTTTTTTGAAGTATTCAAAGTAGTGATCCAGTTCGGCTCTATTTTGGCGGTGCTGGTTTTATTTTTTCACAAACTGAATCCATTTTCTCCGCGCAAGAGCAGAAGGGAAAAACGGGATACATATAACCTCTGGAAAAAGGTCATTGTAGGATGCATACCGATCATCATCGTGGGACTTCCGCTGGATATGGTACTGGAAGATTATCTTTCCGGTGTTTATGTCATAGCGGCAACTTTGATCTTGTACGGGATTGCCTTTATTGTCATTGAGAGCAGGAACAGGCGTCCGTCTATGCGGTCACTGGAGGATCTGACATATAAAGCGGCGTTTTTCATCGGATGTTTTCAGGTGCTTGCGGCAATTCCGGGGACATCCAGGAGCGGTGCAACGATCCTGGGAGCCGTGTTGCTGGGCTGCTCCCGCTATGTTGCCAGTGAGTTTTCCTTTTTCCTTGCAGTGCCGGTTATGGCCGGAGCCAGCGGATTGAAACTGATCAAATATTTTCTGAAGGTAGGAATGTTTTCAGGCAGTGAATGGATTCTTCTGACTGTGGGAACCGTGGTTTCTTTCTTAGTGTCCATCCTGGCAATCCGTCTGCTGTTAAGTTATATCCGAAAACACGATTTTAAGGTCTTTGGAGTTTACCGGATCCTGCTTGGTATCGTGGTAATTGTATATTTTGGATTCCTGGTTTAATCATTTGCAAAATTATAGTACAAAATTTTATAAGCTGAAGTTCCTGAAAAGAGTTCAGTATATCTAAGATGAGGTGTAAAACAATGGAGACCAAAGAATTAGAGTTTTCTGTATTTTGTATTGAAAGTGTGTCCGAAAAACTTGGATTAGATGGAGAAGAGGTGTATCGGCTGCTCACAGAACAAAGCAAAATTTTAGAGGAGTATATTATTCCTAATTATGATATATTGCATACATAAAGCAAAGAGTATATTGTTGAGGACATCATTGAGTATATGAGGCAAGAGGAGGTCATTCCATGATTTTATACCACACCAATATATGAACAGGCAAGGAAATGGTCACTTAGATTTAAGAAAAAACGTGGCAGGAGTGTTGTATCAGAATATTTTTCTGGCTTAATTGATAAATATTCCGCTATAGAACGTTTAAAATATGAAAAACCTAATTTGCAGTTATGTTTTTGCTCCCAGGAAATATTAGATAAATATTTAAAATATCAAGGATGTGAGGTGATATAATGCAGGCCAACCGGATATTATTACAAAGGAAATATTCCCGCATTATAGAGATGTTTTCTGGAATCGAGCATATACCGTTGGAAAGTGCACTGGATTTTTTCTATCATTCAGAATTATATAAAGAAATAAGCTCAGGAATTTCTGATATGCACTGCCACAGCGATGAGTATCTGGTAGAAGATCTCAGGAATGAATGGAAAGAAACAAGTTTAGATTAAACGAAAACAAGCATCCGTTACAGAATTGATTTTTACTGTAACGGATGTTTGTTTAAATGGGAAATATATATTCTTTGTATTTTTAATTATTTGCAAATTCTCTGGTAAACATATCGCTCTTTTCTACAAACTCCTCCATATTTTTAAAACCGAGCCGGTGGAGAAGTTCCATCACATACGGATTGTCAAGGGGCGTCTTATAAGGAGCTTCCTCTCCGTATGTTTCTACGTTTCTTTTTCCTTTGTCTTTATCAATGATAATTTTAGGTCCGCCGACACATCCGCCTCTGCATGCCATCCCCTCAAAAAAGTTGGCGTCTGTTTCGCCCTTTTGGATTTGTTCGATCATGGCTTTGCATGCAGGGACACCGTCCGCCTGCTGTGCGCGGACCGGGACGTCTCTTCCCGGACTGAGTTTTTCCACAGTAGACCTTACGGCTTCGCTGACGCCGCCGGTGTGAGCATAGATCCTGCCTGCCCTGGAGGAGTGTTCCCTGTCGTTGTCGGCAAGTTCTTCCGGCCGTATTTCGGCCGCGTCAAAGATATCCTGTACTTCCTGAAATGTCAGTACATAGTCCACTGCATCTGCAATATCCGGTTCTCTGGCTTCTTTCTTTTTTGCGATGCACGGGCCGATGAATACTGTGACTGCATCGGGGTGGATCTGCTTTACTGCCCGTCCTGCCGCGATCATCGGGGAGACCGCTCCCGGCACATGGGGAATCAGTTCATGATAGATTTTGCGGATCATGGCGATCCAGACCGGACAGCAGCAGCTGGTAAGCTGGAAATCATCGTTTGAGTTGATATGCTCGTCAAATTCCAAAGCCTCTTTCAGAGTCAGGATGTCTGCAAAGACCGCTACTTCCACCATTCCTTTGAATCCGGCGGCCTTCAGGGCACTTCTCAGCTGTCCTGGGGAAGCATTTTCATATTGGCCCACGAAAGCAGGGGCGATCAGAGCATACACATCTTTTTCTTCACTGCGCACTTCTTTTAACACTGGGAAGATATCCTTGCTTTCCGCCAGCTTATCAAGCCTGCATGACTCAATACAGACACCGCACCCGCTGCATTTATCCGGATCGATGGACAGCTTTCCGTCAACTTCTTCGATGGCGTCAAAAATACAGCTGTTTTTGCAGGCCCTGTCATAGGCACAGCTCTCACATGATTCGGTGTGGATGACCGGGGCATACTGGTCCGGATTTAAGAGGCAGTCCAGCTGATGGGGATCATAGTCAGCCTCACTGATATCTTCATTTTTCATTTGTTTTTGGAGTAATTCTTTATAGAGTTCATGGAAAGAGGTTGATTTTTTTGCTTCCGGCATATGAATCACTCCTATTCTGCGTTCAGTGCGGCCATAGTGATATAATTGTACGGCTGATTAAAATGGGGAAGGAAAAACAGGTCAAACAGTTTTAACTTATCAATGGTCACTTTTTCCTGGATGGCCATAGAAAACAGGTGGATTGCCATGGAGATATCATAGTCGGAACAAAGCTGTGCACCGAGGATGCGTCTGGTCTTTTTGTCGTAGACGATGCGGATTACGACTTTATAGTTGTCCTTCTCCATAAATCCGGCTTTCTGCCAGTCCTCATAGTCTGTGGCTGCGGCGTCAAAACCCAGCTTTTTTGCGCGCTCCAGGGAAAGCCCGGTGCTCACCATGTTTAAGCCCCAGATGCTGATTCCGTTGGAACCCTGTACTCCCGGAGATTTCAGCTCTGTGCCGCAGGCATTGTGGGCGGCGATGATTCCGGAACGGACGGCGTTGGTGGCAAGTGCGATATAATCCGTATCTTCGATGGCGTTGTTGTAAACGGTGGCACAGTCACCTACGGCATAGACATCCGGGCGGCTGGTCTGCTGCATGAGATCCGTAAGATAGGCTCCATTGTTGTGGAACTGCTTAAGCTGGCCGTTTCCGAGTTTTGTGTTGGGGCGGAATCCTACACAGAATATGACCATGTCGGCATCATAAGTATGTTTGTCTGTGACCACCTTCTCGACTTTTTCGTTTCCTTCCAGGCGTTCGACTTTTTCCTCAAATGCCAGATGGATTCCGTGGTCAGACAGCTGCTTTTCCATGCGTTTGCAGAACATATCGTCATAATAGGCGGACAGGCAGGTGTCTGCGCAGTCAATTAAAGTGACTTCTCTGCCGTTTCTCTGAAAAGCCTCGGCAAGTTCCACACCGATATATCCGGCTCCGACGACAGCGACTTTCTTTATAGAGGTATCTCCAAGCTTTTCGATGACCTCAGCCGCATTCTGATAGAGCTTTACAAACTGTACATTTTCAAGGCTCATGCCTGGCAGCTGAGGTCCCACCGGAGTAGAGCCTGTGGCAAGGATCAGCTTGTCGTAAGGGTATTCACAGTCTTTGCTGGCTGCATCCTTTGTATAGACGACCTTGCTGTCAAAATCTACGGAATTGACCGAGGTCTCCATATAGATCTTTGCGCCCTTCCCTTCCAATATTTCTTTGCTGGAATAAAACAGTCCGTCAGGCCCGGAAATCTGTCCCCCGATCCAGAGTGCCATTCCACAGCCTAAGAAACTAATATTGGAATTGGCGTCAAAGGCGGTGACGTCCACATCCTTATAATTGTCGAGTATCGTATTCAGCGCTGCAGTACCTGCATGATTCACACCGATGACAATGATTTTTTTTGGCATAATCTTAATCTCCTTTATATCTGATAAGACTTCGTATCATAATCAGTATGCCAAAAAAAGAAAAAATTATTGATGTGTCCGGGAAAATGCTCCGCTGTTTGAAAATTCTGTTTTGGGAAATACTGCTTGAGACATTAGTTACAGGAGGAATAAAACGATGCTGATTATAAACGGGAAAATCCTTCCTATGGAAGGAAAAACAATAGAAAACGGATATGTACAGACGAAAGGTGAGGTAATAAAAGAACTGGGGAAAATGGAGCAGGCACCGTCGCCGGGTAAGGGGGAAGAAGTCCTCGATGTGAAAGGGCCTGGGTCATGCCGGGACTCATTGATGCCCACTGCCATGTGGGAATTATGGAGGAGAAAAGAGGTACGGCAGGAGATGACTGCAACGAAGCTACAGATCCTATAACTCCTGCCGTGAGGGCTGTGGACGGAGTAAATCCGATGGACCCTGCGTTTCACGATGCGATTATCGCAGGGATCACTTCACTGATGACAGGACCCGGCAGTGCAAATGTGGTGGGAGGCCAGTCCATATTTTTAAAGACACACGGACGGTGTGTCGATGAAATGGCAGTGCTCAATCCTGCGGCAATGAAAGCTGCTTTCGGAGAAAACCCCAAAAATGAATACGGTGGGAGAGACCTCATGCCCGGAACACGGATGGGAACGGCTGCACTCCTGAGGGAAGTGCTGTTTCAGGCAAAACAGTACCAGAAAGAGAAACAGGAGGGAATACTGGAAAAAGAAGATTTTCAGATGGAACCGTGGCTTCCCGTGCTGGAAAAAAAGATTCCGCTAAAGACCCATGCCCACAGGGCAGATGACATTCTGACCGCAATCCGGATCGCCAAGGAGTTTGAGATTGACCTGACCCTGGATCACTGTACGGAAGGCCATCTGATCGCTGAGGAAATTGCAGAATCCGGATTTCCTGCAATTATCGGTCCTGATCTGACTGCCCGGTCCAAGATTGAAGTACAGAATATGAGCTTCAAGACCAACGGGATCTTAGAAAAGGCTGGGGTCCTGACGGCTATTATGACAGACCATCCGGTATCATTGATCCGGTATCTGCCTCTCTGCGCAGGACTGGCCGTGAAACAGGGCATGTCCATGGAAGGAGCACTGAAGACGGTGACCATCAATGCCGCTAAGATCTGCCGTGTGGATGACCGGGTCGGAAGCCTGAAGCCGGGTAAAGATGCGGATATCGCAGTTTTTTCTGACAATCCGGTGAATACCCTTACCAAGACTCTTTATACAATCATCAATGGGCAGATTGTTTACCATGAGGGAGATAAGAGTTAAGGCTTTAAGATGACCTTGATGCACTCATCCTCTTTTTCATCGAAGATCTTATAGGCGTGTTTTCCTTTGCTCAGAGGAAGGCGGTGGGTGATGATATCCGTGGCATCAAAGGAACCGTCCGCGATCTGTGAAAGAATTGGGTCCACATACCTCTGGGCAGGACACTGACCCATTCTCAATGTGATATTCCGGTCAAAAAAGTTGCCCAGAGGGAACAGATTATATCTTCCGCCGTAGACACCGATCATTGCCACGGTGCCGCATTTTCTCACCGCTTCGGAGGAGATCTCGATGGCAGACTTGGAGCCGGCCTGGAGTTTCAGGGCGGATTCCACTTTTTCTACAACTGACATTTTCCCGTCCATACCCACGCAGTCGATGACAACATCGGCGCCGCCGTGGGTTTTTTCTTTGATTTCCATACCGGTGTTATCATAGTCCTTAAGATTCATGACCTCGGCGCCGTAGGATGCCGCATGCCGCAGCCTGTAGTCTACGCTGTCCACGGCAATGACACGTTCTGCACCCAGCAAAAAGGCCCATTTGACTGTCAAAAGGCCGACAGGGCCGCAGCCTAAGACCACGACGGTGTCACCCGGTTTCATGCCGCTGATATCCACGGCCCATCTGGAGGTGGGGAGGATGTCAGTCAGGAATAAGACCTGCTCATCTTCAAGTTCTTCCGGAACTTTCACAGGCCCTACATTGGCGTAAGGAACCCGCAGATACTGTGCCTGTCCTCCCGGATATCCGCCGAAGGCGTCACTGTACCCGAACAGGCCGCCGGCTCCTCCGTTTGGATTAGAGTTGTCGCACTGGCTGTATTCCCCGTGTTCGCAGAAGAAGCAGTGTCCGCAGGCCACAGGGAACGGAACGATGACCCGGTCACCTTTCTTTACATTGGTTACGGCTTTTCCAGTTTCTGCAACGATTCCCATGGTCTCATGTCCGAGAATAAATCCCGGATTCAGGGCAGGAACCCGGCCGTGGATCAGATGGAGATCGGAGCCGCAGATGGCCGTGGAAGTCACTTTTACGATGATATCATCCTCCCTTTCAATCCTTGGGTCCGGAACCTTTTCCACTCCCACATCTTTCACTCCGTGATAAACAATCGCATCCATAATTTGTACCGTCCTTTCTAAATATCATATTTACTTTTTAATATGGCTTTTGTCATAGACAGCTATACTTGACAATTAATTCTTACAGATGTAAGATTTAAAAAAGGAGACAAATGACTATGAGAATCATAAAAATTTTGATCCCAGTGCTGGGATGCCTTTTCTGTCTTTCTGCCTGCGCCACAGAAACGAATAAGAATCCGAAAGGAAGGACAGAAAAGATCAAAAAAGAACTTTGTGCGGCGGCAGACTGCTATCAGACAATTTATGCATCCGCAGGCAAAGGGAAAGGCATGAATCCTGTGCTGGAAAAAGGGGAGATCCACAAGATTGTTCAGCGGCTTGGAACATGCGGATATTCTGCCGCGTGTATGGAAAATGACTGCGATATGCAGAATGGACGGACAGTGGAGAAAGATTTGCTGAAAGCCGGAAAGGGCGGGAAGACTTCCGCCGTATTTTTCTGTGTCACCAGATCAGGCGGAATCCACAGATATGAACTGAAGCCGAAAGGAAACAAAGCGGAATTCACAGACGCTTATCTGGACTGGAACAAACAGGGGAATCCGGCAGTATCCTATGTAAAAAAAGAGGAAGCATCCTCCTGGAGGCTGACGAAGAAAGGATGGCTGATCTGGGAGACCAAACATACAGAAAATGAGGAGATGGATACCCACAGCATGATCCGCATCCGCCCTCTTAAAAAAGAATACCGCAGATTTTGCAGGAAATATATTGAACCGGTGGGTTACAGGGGAAATAATCTGTTTCTTATCGACTGGAATGAAAAAAAGCCGGGAAAACTTTATGTAAATGATCTCTATGAGTATCTGTACCGCATAGAGACCGGCAGACATTTTGACGGGGACAACGGGACAAAAGGGATTCCATCTGAAGAATTTGAACTTCTGCTGCAAAAATATCTTCCGTTTTCAAAGAGACAGATCCGTGTCCGGGCAGACAGAAGCGAAGACGGAACACGTTATCTGTGGGAGCCTTTAAGGTGCGGAAATTTAATTCCCCAAAGTATGCCGGTTCCTGAGGTGATTGGGGCAGAGCATAAAAGAGATGGAAGAATCGTTCTCACCGTGGATGCTGTTTTAAAACAAAAGGGGACGGACTGCCTGTTCCGCCATAAAGTAACTCTGAAAAAATTTGGGGACGGCAGGGTGCGTTATATTGGGAATCAGATCAGAACAGCAGATAAAGAGAGAGTTTTGGATTACCAGAAAAGGAACCGATAAAGCTACCAGACGATAAAGTTTTCTGTTATAATGGCAGAAAGCGAAGTCAGGAGGTTTTGAGTATGGAAATATCAAAAGTGACGGAAGTATTTTTCAGCCCTACATACAGCACGGAACGCATTGTCAGACTGATTGGTGAAGCATGGGAAGAAACGCATCAGGAGATTGATCTTTCCAGGATACCAAAGGAAAGGGAAATACACGAATTTGGTGCACAGGATCTGGTGATCTTCGGAGTTCCGTCCTACGGGGGAAGAGTGCCGGCTCCGGCTGCAGAACGGTTTCGGAATTTAAAGGGACAAAAGACACCGATCATCCTTCTGACCGCATTCGGGAACCGGGATTATGACGACACTCTTCTTGAGATGAAAGACCTGGCAGAGGAGCAGGGATTTGTTCCTGCGGCAGCCGTGGCTGCGGCGGCGGAACATTCCATTATGCGCCAGTATGCAGAAGGAAGGCCCGACAGCCGGGATCAGAGTGAACTCACGGATTTTGCTGTGAAAATCCGGGAAAAGATACAGCAGACAGAAGATATCGAAGGCATGACAGAACTTTCCGTGAAAGGAAACCGGCCATACCGGGAGTACAATGGAGTTCCCATGAAGCCTTCTGCCGGTAAACAGTGTAAGAAGTGCGGCCTGTGTGCCCGTCTCTGTCCGGTCGGCGCCATACCCGCAGAGCATCCGGAAGAGACACTGAAGGAAACATGTATCTCCTGTATGCGGTGCATCGCCGTCTGTCCGGAACACGCGAGGAAAGTCAGCAGACCGGTGCTCATGGCAGCATCTGTGAAACTGAAAAAAGAGTGCAGTGAACGAAAAAGGAATGAGTTGATTTTATGAAGCCGGAACTGATTATGCTTGGAACCGGAAATGCGATGGTTACCAAGTGCTATAATACATGCTTTGCTCTCCGGAATGAGGAAGAATATTTTCTTGTGGATGCGGGGGGAGGAAATGGGATCCTTTCACAATTGGAAAAAGCACAGATCCCATTTGAACAGATCCGCCATATGTTTTTAACCCATGCCCACACAGACCACATTCTCGGTGCCGTGTGGATCATAAGGAAAGCCGCTGCTATGATGCTCGCCGAAACCTATCACGGACGTTTTACGATCTACTGCCACGATGAGGCGGCGAAGGTTCTTAGGGAGATATGCGAACTGACGCTGGCCGGAAAATTCTTAAAGTTTCTGGGCAGTAAAATACGAATACAGGAAGTAAAAGACGGAGAAGGGATACAGATCTCAGACATGTGTGTCCGTTTTTTTGATATACATTCCACAAAGGCGAAGCAATTTGGATTTCGAACGGATTTGGAGAAAGACATTTCACTGGTATGTCTTGGTGATGAACCGTACAACAGCTTATGTAAGCCCTATGTGGAAGGAGCAGACTGGATGCTCTGCGAAGCCTTTTGTCTGTACGGTATGAGGGATATTTTCCATCCATATGAAAAGCACCACAGCACGGCGCTGGACGCCGGGAATCTGGCCGAAAAACTTAAAGTCAGAAATCTGGTGCTTTACCATACGGAGGATACCGATTTAAAGAATCGGAAGAAGCAGTATACAAAAGAGGTCAAACTGCTGTACTCAGGGAATGTCTATGTGCCCGATGACCTGGAGGTGCTGAAGCTGTAACGAAAAATGTCAGCAGCCAGAAGCACCCAGATAATGACGGAAGATCTGAACATGGACTTTTTCATCCATGGCGATCCGGTTCAGCACAGCACAGACAAACGGGTCCTGTATCTTAGAGGCAGTCTCCAGATAAAAGCTGGCGGCAGCCTCTTCTGCTTCCATGTTGCTTTTCAGTGCCTGGTGAAGATCCTTTGTATAATCAGGGGCATCTCCGCTCCAGCACTGGCAGGGGTCTTCCGCAAATCTGGGATCGCCGCCCAGAAGGGAGACCAGTGTGCCGAGCATCTGCATGTGGTGCATTTCCACCTTTGCTATTTTCATCAGAGTATCGGCCAGCGAGGAATACTTTTTAAAGAAGATCCAGTTTTGATAAATATATGTGGTGACAGCCGTCAGTTCGCTGGACTGGGCTCTCAGTGCTGGCAGTATCATTTCCGCATACCGGGGATTCCGCCGGGCTGCTTTTACAGGCGGGTAGGGATGGGGGTCTGTGACCGCCGGATGGTAAGAATCACAAAATGTCATATAAAACATCCTTTGCTGTTTCAGTTGTTTTTATAATATGCACACCCGGACAGACGGTGAATCTTTATCGTACATTTTCAGAGAATATGCATATTCTATAAGTACTCAGATTTGAAGGGTGTAGGGACCGGTGAGACAGCAAAGAAAAGAACGGATAGCCATGAAAGTGTCTGTCAATAGTATTCTTGTAAACCTGATATTGTCGGCATTTAAGTTATTTGCCGGCATTGCGGCAAGATCCGGAGCCATGATCTCGGATGCGGCCCACTCTGCATCCGACGTGTTCAGCACGGTCATTGTCATGGCGGGGGTTGTTCTGGCTTCCAGGGAAGCAGATGAAAAACATCAGTACGGCCACGAACGGATGGAATGTGTGGCGGCGGTCCTGCTGGGAGCAGTACTGTGCATCACAGGGCTTTTCATAGGAGCGGCCGGACTTCAGAAGATTTTTGCGGGGGATCAGGGAAAACTTGTGATTCCCGGAGCTCTGGCCATGGCGGCCGCCCTGATCTCCATAGCCGTCAAAGAGGGAATGTACTGGTATACGAGGAATGCGGCCAGGAAAATTGATTCTGCTGCGCTGATGGCGGATGCGTGGCACCACCGCTCTGACGCACTGTCTTCCGTCGGCAGCTTTGTCGGCGTCCTGGGAGCCAGGATGGGTTTTCCGATTCTGGACCCCCTGGCGAGTGTAGTGATCTGCATTTTTATCGTAAAAGCGTCCTACGACATTTTCGCAGATGCCGTGCGCAAAATGATCGATGAGTCGTGCAGCAGGGAGACGGTGGAACAGATGAGAAGCGTGATCCTTGACCAGAAGGGAGTCAGGGGGATTGATGATATCCGGACGAGAAAATTCGGAGCCAGGGTATATGTGGATGTGGAAATCTGTATGGACGGGAATCTTCCGCTCAGAAAGGCCCACGAGACGGCGGAAAAAGTCCACTTGAAAATTGAGGAGAAGTTTGCGCCGGTGAAACATTGTATGGTACACGTAAATCCCGTCAAGAATGAAGATGGGGGAATGAACGAGGAAATGACAAAATGAAACTAATTTTATCTTACTTGAAACATTATAAAAAAATGTTTGCGCTGAATGTTTTTTCGGTATTCGGCTTTGCTCTCGTGGAGCTGGGGATACCGACCATCGTAGCGTGGATGATCGACCGGGGCGTATCGGAAAAGGACACGGCTTTTATTTTTGAGATGGGAGGAGTGATCCTCCTGATCTCTCTGCTCGGAACTGCTGGGACGATCCTGCTGGGCTACTGCTGTGCCTATCTGTCCACTTCGATTACGCGGGACATCCGAAATGACATGTTTGAAAAGACGCAGGAATTTTCACACAGGGAATTCAAAGAATTCGGGACGGCATCCCTGATTACGAGGACGACCAACGACGCTTTTCAGATTCAGATGTTTTTGAATATTCTGTTCCGCACCGCGCTGATGACCCCGGTAATGACTGTTGGCAGCATCGTGCTTGTGCTGAAAGCTTCTCTGAGTCTTTCCATGGTGATCCTGGGGACGGTTCCCTTTATCGTCGTAGGTGTGATCATTGTGGCAAAACGCTCTGAACTTTTAAGTGAGCGCCAGCAGTCTTCGCTGGAATGGATCAACCGCATTTCCAAGGAAAATATCAGCGGTATCCGGGTCATCCGGGCGTTTACCAACGACCGGCATGAAAAGAAGCGCTTTGATGAGGCAAACAGTGCCTATATGGGATATTCCAAAAAGCTGTTTAAACTGATGTCTGTCACTCAGCCGGCCTTTTATTTTCTTATGAATTTAGCCGGCATGCTCATTTACTGGATTTCCAGCATTATGATAGAGCAGGGAGGGCTGAACATTGGACAGCTGGTAGCCTTCATGGATTATCTGTTCCATGTGATGTTCTCTATTATGCTGTTCTGTCTGGTTTTCATGATGTATCCGAAAGCGGCGGTCAGCGCCAGGAGGATTACAAAAATCTTCGACGCTGTGCCGGCAGTTGAAAATGCTTCGGGAGAAGGAGGCAGCCCTATCCGCATTGATGAGATCACGTTTGACCATGTGACCTTCGCATACCCGGACGGGGAGGAAGCAGTGCTCACCGACGTGTCCTTCACTGTGAAAAAGGGAGAGACGATTGCATTTATTGGCAGCACGGGTTCCGGGAAAAGCACTCTGATCAATCTCGTACCCAGGGCTTATGATGTGTCCGGCGGAAGGATTCTGGTCAATGGGAAGGACATCAGGGAGATCGATCTTAAGTCTCTGAGAAATTCTATCGGTTTTATACCGCAGAAGGCTATGCTTTTCTCCGGAAGCATCGCTGATAACCTCAAGTTTGGAAAAGAAGATGCCTCTTTGAAAGAAATGGAGGAGGCGGCAAAAACCGCCCAGGCATATGATTTTATCATGGAAAAAGGCGGGTTTGACGTGCAGATCACGGAAAATGCAACCAATGTATCCGGCGGACAGAGGCAGAGGCTTTCCATCGCGCGGGCACTTGTGAGAAAGCCGGAAGTCTATATTTTTGACGATTCTTTCTCTGCTCTTGATTTTAAGACCGATGTAAAGCTCAGAAAAGAACTGAAAAAGGTTTTGAAGGACGCGGTCATGATGGTCGTAGCCCAGAGAATCACCAGCATCATGGATGCAGATAAGATCATGGTGCTCAATGAGGGCCGGGTCGTGGGAGCCGGAACTCATAAAGAACTGCTGGAAAGCTGCAGGATTTATCAGGAGATCGCCGCATCCCAGCTGGATAAGGAGGAACTGGCCCATGATTAAGAAAATAAAACAGGCAGGTGCGGTGATCAGCAGACTCAGGCCGTTTATCGCTCCTTATAAATGGGGATTCATCGGAGCGGTTGTGATGACGGTTTTAAGCGTGGCCGCCATGACCTCGGCGCCAAGGATCGAGGGAATGATTACCACCCAGCTGGCCAAAGACGCAGCGCAGATTGCAGGAAAAGTACCCGGCGCGGGAGTACAGTTTGATGTGATCGTGAAAATTCTTGCTGTACTGGCGGTAATCTATATCATAAAGATGGCATCCCAGGTCATCAGTATGTTTCTGCTGACCAATTCCATCCAGAGCGCCATGCATGATATGAGAAATGCGGTGCAGGATAAGATCCGAAGGCTTCCGGTGAAATATTTCGATACCCACAGCTTTGGGGATACGTTAAGCCGGGTGACAAATGATATCGATTCGGTATCCAACGGTTTGCAGCAGAGCTTTACCCAGGTTATCAGCGGCGTCCTGACGCTCATCCTGGTCCTTGTGATGGTGTTTACCATTCAGCCGGTGATGGCATGGCTGGTCGTGCTGATCATTCCTGTCAGTATTCTGATCAGTGTGGCTGTGGTAAGGAAAAGCCAGAAGCACTTCAAGGCGCAGCAGGATTCTCTGGGAGAACTGAACGGGACGATCACGGAGCTATATACGGGATACAATGAGATCCTGCTGTTCGGAAGGCAGCAGTCTTCCCAGGAACGGTTTAAAGAGATCAACGGAAGACTCCAGAAGCATGCTCTGAAAGCACAGTTTGTCTCTTCCATGATGAGTCCGCTGATTTCTCTGTCTGTATATCTGTGTATCGGAGGCGTGGCGGTGTCCGGGACTGTCTTTGTCATACAGGGGATGCTGACCGTGGGCAATCTCCAGGCTTTCATCCGATATATCTGGCAGTGCAATGAACCCCTCTCACAGGTGGCCCAGCTTTCAGCACAGATACAGGCAGCATTTGCAGGGATGAAAAGAATTTTCGAGATCCTCGATGAACCTGAGGAGATTCCAGATCCAAAACCGGGAACACGCATCTTGGATGTAAGAGGAGAGGTTTCATTCGAGCATGTGGCCTTTGGATACGGAGACAAACCGGTCATAAAGGATTTGGATATTCATATAAAAAGCGGCCAGATGGTCGCTATCGTAGGTCCTACAGGGGCCGGGAAAACAACGATCATCAACCTGCTGCTGCGCTTCTATGACACAGACAGCGGAAGAATCCTGATTGACGGCGTGGATATCAAGTCCATGAAAAGAGAAGACTTAAGAAGCATGTTCGGCATGGTCCTTCAGGACACATGGCTGTTTTCCGGAACGATTTATGAAAACATCCGGTATGGAAGGCTGGATGCCAGAAAGGATGAGGTGATCGACGCGGCCAAGACGGTAAATGTTCATCACTTTATCCGGACGCTGCCGAAAGGTTATGATATGGAGATCGACGAAGAAGGAAGCAATATTTCCCAGGGTGAAAAACAGCTTCTTACGATTGCAAGGGCGGTGTTAAAGGACCCGAAAATTTTGATTCTGGATGAAGCCACATCTTCCGTGGATACAAGGCTTGAAAAGATACTTCAGGAAGCCATGCATAAGCTGCTGGCCGGAAGGACCAGCTTTGTCATTGCCCACAGGCTGTCGACGATAAAAAATGCAGATCTGATCCTCGTGCTGAAAGAAGGCCGGATCGTCGAGACCGGCACGCACACGGAACTGCTTGAAAAAAAGGGATACTACGAACAGCTTTACCACTCACAATTTTCCACATAAAAAAATCACCAGACTGTAGTTTCGCAGGTCTGGTGATTTTTCTTTTTGTATTAAAGCAGACAGCTGATTACTTTTAAGTGTTTCAGGGCATGGAAAATTCCATCCTCTTTATAATGGCGGGTGACGTAATCTGCGGCTTTTTTCGCTGCCCGGGTTGCGTTTTCCATGGCAACTGCCGTACCGGCGGCCTCAAACATGTGAACGTCATTGTCTCCGTCTCCGAATGCATAGCTGTCATCCTGTGAAAAGCCGAGGGCACTGGTCGTATAGGCAACAGCATGTCCTTTGTTGAAGGATACGCTGGAGACATCGGCGGAGCCGTCAAAGTGGTCGTTAATGATATATTTGCCGTCAAAATTCTGCTTGATTGTCTTTAGATGTGCCGCATCTTTGTAGATGATATCAAATGCATAGGCTCTGACATCCCGGATGTCCCAGCTATCTTCATGAATTACATCGATGGATTCGTATGGTCTCGTATGTCCGTACAGATATAGCGGATTGCCGTGGTATACGACGCCGTCTCCGAGGAGACAGTAGGAGCACTGGGAAACCCTGCACAGCTTAATGATTTCTTTCAGTTCTGCGACGGTGAAGCTGTTGTCCAGCAGGACGTTTCCCTCGTGCTCTATGCGTCTGCCGTTTGCGGCGATAAATCCGTCGGACAGCCCGGAAAACATACGCCTGATATAGCCGGCGGGCCTTCCTGATGCGATCATGACCGTGTGTCCTTTTAACCTCAGTTCCCGAAGGGCTTTCTGATTCGAGGGAAGGATGTCTTCCTGATCCGCAAGGGTCCCGTCGATATCAAAGAAAAAAATTTTTTTGGACATAGTATGATACCTCCATTCTGATTGCAGCTATTATACCATATATACAGAGGAATGTGTCACTTACCCTCTGTTTTTTACCACTTGGCTGTTTTTCATTTACAGCCTCACGGGCTCTGCTATAATAAAGGCGTGGAGATGAAAAGATGAAGATACAGATTGAGATTGATGAAAATTTAATGGAAGAAGAGGTCATCATCCGGTGTGCCGGTTTAAATGACATCGTCCAGGAAGTGCAGAAAGCGGTCTCGGAGGCAGCATCCGGGACACAGACGGCCGTGTTTTCCAAGGGAGAGCAGGAGTACTATTTTCCCTTGTCCAAGGTTCTGTTTTTTGAGACAGACGGAAACACCATCAACGTGCACACGGCGGATGATATCTACGAGACCAGGTACCGGCTGTATGAACTGGAAGAGATGCTTCCGGGGTCCTTCATGAGGATCTCAAAGTCGGCCGTTGTCAACACCAACAGGATCTATTCCATCAGCAGGGGGATATCGGCTTCCGGCATCATACAGTTTGAACATACCCATAAACAGCTGTATGTGTCGAGACTTTATCTGAAACCGCTGAAACAAAAATTAGAAGAAAAGAGGATCGGGAGATGAAGAAAGAAAAGATTTTCTGGGGATTGTTTTTTATCTTTGGAGCAGTGTTTATTATTTTTGGAAGACTGGGATACTTGAGAGAAGTCAGTGTATTCAGCCTCATGCTGACGATATTTTTTGCGGCTATGCTGATCAAAAGCCTGATGCATCTGGAGTATACGGGAATCCTGTTTTCCATTGCATTTCTCTGCATCATTTATGCAGGGCCGCTGGGAATCACCGCTGTCACGCCATGGCCGGTATTAGGAGCTGCACTCCTGGGAAGCATCGGGTGCCATCTGCTGTTTCCTTCCAGGAAAAAGAGATGGAAGGAATGGCACAGAGATGAGCCGTTTGAGTCAGTCATTGACGAGGAGGACGGAACTGCTGTCTGCCACAGAACTACATTCGGTTCTACCGTCAAATATGTAAATTCTGATCATTTCAAATATGCACAGTTTGACGTAAGCTTCGGGGAGATCAAGGCTTACTTCGACAACGCAGAAGTAGAGGGTGGAGATGCTGAAATCAATGTGGACGTATCGTTTGCCGGGATGGAACTTTTCCTGCCGAAAGAGTGGACGGTGATCAATCAGGCCAGTGCTGTCTTCGGGGCTGTGGATGAGAAAAACAGGAACCACGGCGACGGTACGATACGGATCAGACTGACCGGAAGAATCAGCTTTGGGGGAGTGACGATTATCTATGTGTGACATTTTGACCAGTTTTCCGGCTTGCTGTCTTAGAGACGTAAGATTTTCTAACTTTCAGCAAAGTCTCTGCGGCGGCCTATTCGGAACTCGCTGACGCTGGCCTAGAGTACTTAGGGAAGGCAAACGAAGTGCGAACTGAGCTTAGTACGAAGGCCGTTCGAAGGAACTTAATGAGCAGGAGCCGTAGGCGAAGTGCGAATTTAGTGAATCGAACCTCATTGCCTCCGAGCCTTTGCTGAAAGAAGAAAAACTAACATCTCTTCGAATGCAGGGCCTCCAAACTGGTCAAAATGGACGTAATATCTGCTGGAGCAGGTTACTTAGAAACCAAAGATGCCATCTGCGATCGTTTTTTGCACACTGTACTGTATAAATAAAAACTTAACAGGTATTGTCAAGTGAATTTAACGCAGTATCTGTCAGAGAAAGCAAATGAAGAAAAAACGATTGCAGAGTGGAAAATATCGTATGAAAACAGCTGGTTTATCCGGCTGTTTTTTGTTACTTAGGAAAGACCTTGTCACTCTAATGCGTGAGAGTCTTTCCTAAGTAACAAAAAACGTTCCGCGGGTTGCACACAGATGCGTAAGGAAATCATTTGACTACGTCAAATCGCATCTGGTACGCAAAGTTGTCAAGCCCCACAAAGAGTGAGGGGTTGGGGAGATGAAGTGTGGGTTTGCCCACTTTGTTCCGTTTTTCTTCTTGTTTTGTGTTATAATTAATAATATAGTGTAAATTGGAAATAAAAGCGGAAATATTTGGAGTGAAGTAACGGGGGAAATGTGATGACAGGAAGAGACACTATTTTAATCGTTGATGATATGGAGATAAACCGTGTCATCCTCCGAGGAGTGTTTGAAGCAGATTATAATCTTCTTGAGGCTGAAAACGGACAGCAGGCTCACGTCCTTCTGGAGCAGTACCACGGACGGATCGCCGCGGTGCTGCTGGATCTGGTCATGCCTGTAAAAGACGGGTTTCAAGTATTGAAGGAGATCGGGCAAAGCGGCATGATCTCTGAATTTCCTGTGATCGTCATCACAGCAGAAGATTCAGTCCAGAATGAGATGCAGGTTTTTGACATGGGGGCTTCCGAGATCATTATGAAACCCTTTGAACCCTATGTGGTGAAACGGCGCGTTCAGAATATTGTTGAGCTGAATCAGCACCGGCTGAACCAGGAAGAACTCATCGAGGAACAGGCGGCAAGGCTCAGGGAGTCCAACTCTGCCATGATCGATGCCCTCTCGTCCATAATCGAATACCGCAGCGCAGAGACGGGACAGCATATCCGGCGGATCAGGATTTTTA
Source organism: Anaerostipes sp. AF04-45 (assembly GCF_003461725.1). NCBI lineage: Bacteria > Bacillati > Bacillota > Clostridia > Lachnospirales > Lachnospiraceae > Anaerostipes > Anaerostipes sp. AF04-45. The sequence continues at coordinate 237,340 of NZ_QTXQ01000005.1, read as the reverse complement.
CAAAAGCACTGCTTCATGATGTGGCATTGAGTTACCCGGAATACGGTCTGGAAAATTCCGAGATCCAGATGATCGTCAGCGCCTCATCCATGCACGATATCGGCAAGATCGCAATCCCCGATGCAATCTTAAACAAGCCGGGCCGCCTCACAAAAGAAGAATTTGAGATCATGAAGACCCATTCGGTCAAAGGATGTGAGATTCTTGCAGGTCTGGACCGGATGAGTGACAGACAATACCTTAAATATGCGTATAATATATGCAGATACCACCATGAACGGTGGGACGGCAGGGGGTATCCGGACGGTCTGAAAGGGGACAGCATCCCGATCTATGCCCAGGTCGTGGGGATTGCAGACTGCTACGATGCCCTGACCACTGACAGGGTCTATAAAAAAGCTATCGCTCCGGAGAAGGCATTTACGATGATCCTGAACGGCGAGTGCGGGACTTTTTCTCCGAAATTATTGGAATCTTTTAAAAATGTAAAAGACATATTTGCAGAATATTCAGAAATATATGCGGACAGGAGCGTGCCAAAAGGGGAGTCTTCGGATCTGGATATATCGGAAAAAAACCATCACAGGGAAGCGATAGACACCCTTCAGATGGGGCAGGCAAAATATTTTACTCTTCTGAGATATGCAGACTCTACAGTTATGGAAGTGGATCTTGGAACAGGCATTCACCATCTTGTATATGCGGCCAGCAGTAACTTCTCAGCATTAAAATCCGGAGACCGGTTTGAAGATGTCCTGAAAAATTTTGCGGAAAAATCTGCACACCCGGAGGACCGGGAAAGCATGCTTCATTTTCTGGGACCGGATCTGGAACAGTTTCTCGATGACGGTTTGATGAAAATAAGCCGGAAATTCCGCATTTACGACAGGCACTTGAAAACATACGGCTGGTGTGAATGTACGATTCTCAGAATCTCCGACGGGCACCCTTACCAGAGAAGGATCATGCTGGTCTGGAAAGAGTTGAAAGAAGCAGGAGAATTAAAGCAGCCCGGAACTTCCAGGATTCCGGGCACAGGGGGAGCAGGAAACCTTCTCGGGGGTATCCAGCAGTGCTTAAACGATAAATATTTTACGATGCTTCAGATCAATGAAGGGCTGGAAAATCTGCTCGGCTATGAGGCCTGGGAAATCAAAGAAAAATTCCGCGGACATTATCTTGAGGTCATTTACCCGCCTGACCGGGAGGAAGTCCTGGCTCAGACGAAAAAACAGCTGAGTTCGGGGAATGTTATTGAACTGGAGTACCGCGTTGTGGCAAGGGACGGGCAGATCATATGGGTTTTGGATAAGGGAAATCTGGTGACAGGGACGGACGGAAAGGAACATATCTTCCGGACACTGATCAATATCACTCAGTCCAAACAGGCTCAGGAGGAACTGAGGCTGACTCTTGAAAGACACAGAATCATCATGGAACAGTCCAATGATGTCATTTTTGAATGGGATATGAAGAAGGATAAAATGCTGTACTCTTCCAACTGGGAGAAGAAGTTCGGATATATTCCGGTCATGGAGGAAGCCAGTGAGAGACTGCTGACACAGTCCCATATTCATCCTGAAGATCTGGAAGTTGTGGAAGAACTGCTCCGTGATATGGGAGGCAGCATGCCGTATGGGCAGGCTGAGTTCCGCCTCGCGGACAGGGACGGCTGCTACCGCTGGTACAAAGTAAAAGCTACGGCTCAGTTCGACCGGGCCGGAAAACCGTTTAAAGCCGTGGGGATCATGGCAGATATTGACGATGAAAAGAGAGCTTCACAGGCATTGGAAGAAAAGGCGTCCAGAGATGAACTGACCGGACTTTACAACCGAAAAACTGCCAGAAAAGAGATTGAATACTATCTGGAAAGAAGAGATCCAAAAGAAATGGCAGCCATGATGCTTATTGATGTGGACGATTTTAAACTGATCAATGACCGGTACGGGCATATGTTCGGGGATGCCGTGCTTCAGGAGATATCATCGGTTCTCACGAGAGTGCTCAGGAAAGAAGATGTTATTTCAAGGATCGGCGGCGACGAATTTCTGATTTTTATGAAGGATATCCGCAGGGTAGATATCTTGAAGAGCAGGGCGGAAAAGATCAGGGAATCTTTTCAGTCTATGTTCCGGCAGAATATGACATCCTGCGAGTTTTCCACAAGCATAGGAATCGCTTGCTGCCCTCAGGACGGGACCCGTTTTGAAGACTTGTTCAGACACAGTGATCTGGCACTGTATGATGCAAAATCCAGGGGTAAAAACGGGTACAGCCTGTATGAGCATTCACTGTCAGAACAGGGGGGCGGTTTTCCCGGAATACTGCCTGCCGCAAATACGAGGATCGATTCCAACGAAGAACAGGGGAAGAAAATAAATGATCTGATCGAGCAGATCATTCAAAAGATATGTGAAGAGAAAGATCTGGAGACAGCGGTAGATTCGATTCTTAAGACAGCAGGCAGACATTTCGGCGTGAGCAGGGCTTATATCTTCGAGAAATCGGAAAAAGGGTGCGCCAATACATTTGAATGGTGCAGCAGGGGCATCAGGCCGCTGGCAGAATATCGCCAGACTATATCCGATGATCAGTTTGAAGCACACTGCAAGAATAATTTTGATGAGAACGGGCTGTTCTACTGCCCTGATATCGCGCAGCTTCCAAAAGAACAGAAGGAAGCGTTAGAGCTCAGAGGGATCAAATCAGTCCTTCAGTGCGCTATCAGGGATGGGGGTGAATGCAAAGGCTTTGTGGGATTTGACGAGTGTGTTATCAGGAGAATGTGGACGAAGGATCAGATTTATGCTCTGACACTGACCGCAATGTTCCTTTCGGTTTTTTTATTAAAAAAGCGGGCACAAGACAGGGCCGAGAAAACTGCCGCAGGCCTTCAGATGGCTCTTGATAACCAGAATTCCTGGATCTATATCATCGACCCCGATGATTTTCATCTGATTTATATCAACGAAAAGACAAACAGGATGGCACCGGATGTGAAGACAGGAATGTACTGCTATGAGGTGTTTTTTGCAAGGACCAGGCCGTGTGAGGAGTGTCCGGCAAAGAATATAAGCAGAAATATCAACAGGACCATGGAGATTTTCAATCCTGTCCTGAATGTATGGACGGAAGCAGATGCATCGCTGATCCGGTGGGGAGAAAAAGATGCATGTATGCTGTCCTGCCATGACATTACCAAATATAAATACCACAGAAAGGATGATGGAAAATGGCTGTAATTGGTGCATTTATGGTACCGCATCCCCCGCTGCTCATTCCCGGGGTGGGATGCGGAAAGGAGCAGGCGGCGGCAGACACCGTAAAAGCTTACAGAGAAGCCGGAAAAAAGATCGCATGTCTTGCCCCGGAGACAGTCGTGATCGCGACACCCCACTCTGTCATGTATACGGACTACTTTCACATTTCTCCGGGAGACGGGGCCCGGGGGGATTTCTCACAGTTTGGAGCGGAAGAGAGCCGGATCAGTACCGGCTATGACCGGGAAATGACAGAACTGATCACGCGGCTGGCCGAAGAAGACGGATTTATGGCAGGCACTGCAGGAGAGCAGGAGAAACAGCTGGATCACGCGTCGATGATTCCTATCTATTTCATACAGCAGACTTATCAGGAGTTTCAGACGGTCAGGATCAGCCTTTCGGGTCTTTCTCTTTCTGACCACTATACAATGGGGCAGTATGTGAAAAAGGCGGCAGACTGCCTTGGAAGAAAGACAGTTTTTATTGCCAGCGGAGATTTGTCCCACCGGCTGATGGAGGACGGGCCTTACGGATACTGTGAGGAAGGTCCGCGTTATGACAGCAGGATCATGAAGACTATGGAAAGCGGAGATTTTCTGGAGCTTTTTAATTTTGACGAGGAATTTCTTGAGAAAGCAGGAGAGTGCGGCCACAGGGCTTTTGTGATGCTGGCAGGAGCCCTGGACGGCATAGCAGTGAAAACGGAGAAACTCTCTTACGAGGGGCCTTTTGGCGTGGGATATGGGGTCTGTGCCTTTGAGCCGCTCAGGGAGGACCCGGGCCGAAAGTTTAAGGACGAGTATGTGAGACTTCAGAGAAAGAAGGCGGAGCGAAGGCAGGCCAGGGAAGACAGCTTTGTGCGTCTGGCGAGGCTGTCATTGGAATCTTATGTGAGAAACGGAACTATGATCGGAGTTCCGAAAGGGCTTCCGGAAGACCTCTTGAGCAGCAGGGCAGGAGTCTTTGTCTCTCTGAAGAAAGAGGGAAGGCTGAGAGGCTGCATCGGCACTATATGTGCGACGAAATCTTCTGTTGCGGAGGAAATCATACAAAATGCAGTCAGCGCCGGAGCAAGAGATCCGAGATTCTCTCCTGTCAGAGAAGAAGAACTGGCTCAGCTGGAGTACAGCGTGGATGTCCTGGGAAAGACTCAGAAGGTAACATCAATGGAGGAACTAGATGCCCAAAAATATGGAGTCATCGTAACACGGGGAGGGCGGAGAGGGCTTTTGCTTCCGAATCTTTCCGGCGTGGATACCGTGGATGAACAGATTGAGATTGCAAAACAAAAAGCCGGAATCGGAGAAGAGGAATCTGTACAGGTCGAACGGTTTGAAGTCATAAGGCACAGGTGAGAAGATGAAAGAGACATGTACGGTATGCATGCACCGCTGCAGGCTGAAACCAGGCCAGTTTGGAAGGTGCGGGGCCAGGAAAAATGTAAACGGTATGATCGTGTGTGAAAACTATGGCAGGATTACTGCCCTGGCTCTGGACCCTATCGAAAAGAAACCGCTTTCTATGTTTTATCCTGGGAGCGTCATACTGTCTGTGGGAAGCTTCGGATGCAACTTACACTGTCCCTTCTGCCAGAACCATGACATTTCCATGAAGAATGCAGATGAGGCGGAGACGGTCTTTCTTGCACCGGAGAAGCTTGCACTCAAGGCATCGGAACTCAGGGCCAGAGGCAACATCGGAGTCGCATATACTTACAACGAACCGCTGACAGGTTATGAATATGTGAGAGACGCGGCAAAAATAGTAAAACAGTACGGAATGAAGAATGTTTTGGTGACCAACGGTGCCTTTTCTGAAGCCGTGGAAGAATCGCTGCTTCCTTATATTGATGCGATGAATGTGGACTTGAAAGGCATAAGAGAAGATTACTACAGGAAATTGGGAGGAGATCTGGGGACGGTACAGAATTTTATCAAAAAAGCGGCAGACAGATGTCATGTGGAACTTGCCGCACTGATCGTTCCCGGAGAAAATGATTCGAGGGAAGAGATGGAGGAGATGGCCGCCTGGGTGGCCTCTGTAAATCCGGACATTCCGCTTCACGTGAACCGGTTTTTTCCGATATGGAACATGGCGGACAAGAAGGCCACGGAAACCGAAGAGGTCTACCGGCTGGCAGAGACAGCGAGAGCTTATTTGAAATATGTATTTGTGGGAAACTGCTGAGAGAGAACAGCGGGATATGGTCCTTGCTGTTCTCTCCTGTGTTCAGGCATCATATGCTGCAATGCTCACGGCCCCCGTAATGCTGAAGGCTTTTGGAGATTCCGGATAGCTCACCCGGAAACTCAGGGAAGCAGGGCTGTGCAGGGCTTTATCTGTGATAAAACAAGCCGATGCCGATGCAAGCCCGTCTGAGGCGGCGGGGGAAAAAGAAGCATATAAAAGCGCGGGATTGCTGTTAATGCACGGAAGGATACGAAAATACTTCCAGCTTCCGGGACCCGCAATAAAATGATAGCTTACAAAGTAAAACGAAGACGGCATCAATATGGCTGTATGTTCATCTGCCTGTCTGATCTGTCCGCCCTGTTCAAAGACCTGAAACAAGGGAAGGAGACTTTCGGAGGCAGAATCGGCATCAATACTATATTGGGCGCAGGAGGGCAGATGGCTTCCCATGGATTGGCAGGAGACAGTAAAATGATTCAAAACATCACATCCATAATTTGTCTTTCTATATTTTATGGTGCCGGATAAAATATGTGAAAGAAAAAACGAGGGGGAAGATGCTTCAGAGAAAAAGTATATTGTATACTGGTAGGAAGGATACGTATTCTATGGTAAAATAAAAAAAAGATGTACAGTTTAGAAAAGAGGTGCAAGATGGAGCAGAAAAAAGAAATGAAATGGACAATTCTGAAAAGCTCTGCACAAGGTTTATTGGACTGCCTTCAGTGTTATACAAAGAGCCAGCTTTTAGAGATTGCCTCTTTTTATGGAATGGACGGCACACGGTACAGGAAGCATGAACTGGTGGAGAAACTGGAATACGAGATTTTAGCCCAGACGCCAGCCGTTTTAAAATACAGCTCTTCCGAAGATCTGAGAGGACTGAAGCTGCTTTTGAGTGAGCCGGACGGGGAAAGCACCGGGATCTGGACATACCAGAGAAGAGGCTGGCTTTTTGTGTTCGGTGAAGACGGCGGGAGGAAGTTAGTTGTGCCGCCCGAAGTAGAAGCAAAGATCGCAAGATTCCTGTCCAATACAAAAAACAGGGAGACAGTCGTCCGCAACCAGGAGTTTTACCGGTATGCAAGAGCTCTGGCCCATTTGTACGGCGTTTATGAAAAAAAACAGCTGATGAGGGTGTGGGAAGAGTTTCACAGCACACCTCTCAGGAAAGGGGAAATTTCGAGATTTTTAAAATTCTCCGAAAAAGTCTACGGGGATTACCGTGTCGAAGGGCGCTACGTGATCTCCTCCAAAATTTCGGATACCAGAGTCTGCCTAAACCTTATGAATGAGGTGAAAAACCTGCCGTATTACATACCAGATCAGGAGGAGATCCGTCTGTATTATGAAGAATATGTGGATGTAGATGCACCTGAGTACAAGGAATTGAGAAAGTTTCTGGAGAAAAGGAAACACAATCCCCTGTCGTTTGCGGAACTGATGACCGCACTGGAAGACAATCTGCTCTTAGGAGGCGGTGTCTCTCAAATGTTCCTTCTGATGAAAGACGCCGGTATTTTTCTGAATGAGACACATGAAAAAGAGGAATTCCTGGCCTGCTGCGCACGCTGGCAGAAACGAACCCGGCAGTGGAGATACCGGGGCTTTACGCCGGAAGAGATCATGGAAGAATAAGAAGTACAGAGCCTTATATGGCCTCCGCTGCCTGATGCAGCGGAGGCCATATGATTTTGCAGTTTTATTCTGCGGGGGAGTTTTTCGGTTTGTTTTGTTTTTCTTCAAGGAACCGGCAGAAGTCAGAAAGGGGCATAGGACGTCCAAATAGATAGCCCTGTATGCCTTCACACCGCAAAGCTTTTAGGATTTCAAACTGATCCTGTGATTCCACGCCTTCCACGATAAAACTGATATTCAGAGTCTTACAGATATAAGCCAGAGCCTGGATAAACATCATGGCTTTTTCATTGCTCTCGATGGAGTCGATCATGCTTTTGTCCAGCTTCAGCGTATCAATATCGCTGTTAAGAACTAGAGACAGGTTGGCATATTTGACTCCGAAATCGTCGATGGCCACAGAAAATCCGGCTTTTTTGATATCCCGGATCATATCATCCAGAAATGTCTCGTCGATGTTTTCTGCACTTTCCGTGATCTCAAACTCCAGGAGACTGCGCGGTACCTGATACTGATCACAGATGGAAAAGATCGTCTTCAGAAAATCGGCATCCACCAGTGTGAATCGTGAGAAGTTTACAGAAATAGGGAACACCGGAGAATCGGACTTGATAAAGTCCTGGATGATCCGGCAAACTTCTTCAAATACAAAAAAATCTACATATTTTATGGTCATGGCAGATTCCAGCAGCGGAATAAAGCTGATGGGGGGCTCTACGGTTCCATCCTGACCAATATACCGCACAAGAGCCTCGGCACCGATGATTTCCTGTGTACTGCACAGGACTTTTGGCTGGAGATACACACAGAACCGTTCCTCTTCAATGGCTTTCAGAAGATGATCAAGGCTTTTGAGATCGAGCCGGTCATCAAAGTAATTCCGGTATCTCGAAGAATTTGGATTGGACCGGTAATACTCTTTTTTGTCTGTGTACATCATCTTATCTGCCTCAGTTAAGAGAACCTGAAAGTCAGACGGGCTTTCAGACCAGCTGTATCCGACGGCGCCGCTGCCGTCTACCGAGTGGGAAAACAAATATTTAAGTTCACGTATCATACGCATAAAGTGCTCATTTTTTATATTCAGACAGAGAATGGCAAATTCGTCTCCGCCGATTCGGTAGATCATATGCTCTGAGAAGATGACCTGAAGCTTTTTGGCGGATTCTTTGAGAAGTTGGTCTCCGCACTGATGGCCCTTTGTGTCATTGATATCTTTCAGTCCGTTCAGATCCAGGTAAATGACCCCGGCTGAACGGAAATCCTGTCTGCCGAAGCGGTCGAGATCTTCATTGAAACGGTTGCGGTTATAGAGTCCGGTCAGTGTATCCAGATAACTCAGATCTTTCAGCACGCGGTACGTGCGCATCTGCTCCATGCTGGAAGAAAGAAAGTAGCTGAGAGTCTCCAGAAAAGCCTCTACCTGATCAAAAAGATCTCCGGGCGGATTGTCTACTCCGATGTAGCCGGCAAGACGCTGGTTAGAAAAAAGCGGTGCTGCGATCAGCCGTTTGATATTCTGGGATGAAAGGACCTCATATTCTTCCGGTGACTGACTCCTGAGATCTTCCATGTCTTCTATAAAAATACACTTGTTATTCTCAAATTCTCTGCTCCAGCGGTCGATCAGGGTCACAGGCAGATTCTGCAGATTGTCTTTCTCAGGGTCTATGCCTTCTGCACACCATTCGTAGGTGTTGTTCATGGTCTGTCCGCTGATTTCAAAAATATAGGTCCGGTCTGCGGAAAGGAATCTTCCTGCTTTTTCAAGGATCATCTGTACGGAATTTTCTAAATCTTTGGTCTGGTGGAGGATGCGCAGACATTCCAGAAGAAGTTCTTCTCCTTTTGCTTTGTTTTTCAGCAGTTGTTCGGACTTCTCCTGTTCTGTCAGATCAAATCCTATCTCCATCCGCGCCGGACGGCCGTTCCATTCGATCAGTTTATCTTTTAGTATAAAATGCCGGTTTGTCATCCTGTTGGTGAAACGCCATGTATAGACAGAATCCCTGGACAGCAGATGGTTTGTGCAGAATTCACACGGCTCATCCCTTCCCTGAAGAAGACGGTAGCATGTTTCCCATTTATAGTTTTCTGCACCGAACAGGCGCTTGCCGGAACTGTTCAGATACAGAAGTTCGTATGTCTCTATATCTGCGACATAGATTACTTCTGCGATTTCGTCGATTAATTTAAACACGATTACCCTCCCCTGTCTTTCTGCGAGTCTTATTATATTCATCTGCGGCAAATACTGTACTTATTATTATACAACAGATTTTGCCAGATTCCCACCCGCTTTCCGTGAAAAAGCTGGAAATTATTTGTAGGATGTTCAACCGCCTTGTTCTTCTTGACACATATATCCTACACGTGTAAGATATAGATGATATTTATATGTGACGGTCGGGAACAGGAGGTGTCCATGAAGAAGACAGTGATTTTGATACTCGGAGCGGCAGCTGCACTGGGCGCTGCGGCATATGCTCTCTGGAATTATTTTGGCACAGAGCGTCCGAAAGATGTACTCTCCGAGTATGTTTCGTGTATTGAGAAAAAAGACTATGAGGCTATGTATGGGCTGTTAGATAAAGGCAGTCAAAAGGAGATTTCAAAAAAGGAGTTTATACAGAGAAATCAAAAGATTTATCAGGGGATCGGGGCTCAAAATATGAAGGTTGCTGTGGATAAAGATTCAGAAGGGGATAAGGTTTCCTACCGCATGTCCATGGATACGATCGCAGGCAGGATTTCTTTTGACCAAAAGGCTTATTTTGAGAAAGAGGGAAGAGAGTACCGTCTCAAGTGGGATGACAGCCTGATCTTTCCGGACATGGAATTCACAGATAAAGTCCGTGTCACGAAATTAAAAGGAAACCGTGGAGCAATCTACGACCGAAATGGGAAAATGCTGGCCGGAAAAGGAAAAGCCGCATCTGTGGGACTTGTGCCGGGGAAAATAAAAGACCGGAAAGCTTCTGTATCCGGTTTAGCGAAACTGCTTGGTGTGAAAAAGGAGGATATTGATAAAAAGCTTGACGCATCCTGGGTCACAAAAGATTCCTTTGTACCGGTAAAGAAAATGACGCCTGTCCAGGAAGCGAAAATAGAGAAGAAACTGTTAAAGATATCCGGTGTGCTTGTGTCTTCAGAGGACAGCAGAGTGTATCCGTATGGAAAGAAGGCATCACACCTGACCGGATATGTCCAGGAGATCAGCGCAGAGGAACTGGAAAAAAAGAAAGATCAGGGATATGAGCAGGGACAGCTGGTGGGGAAAAGCGGTCTTGAAGTATTATATGAAGACCGGCTCCATGAGACCGACGGATATAAGATATCGATTCTCAATGAGGACGGCAGAGAAAAGAAGGTGCTTGCCGTAAAAAGGGAAAAGAATGGGGAAGATATTTATACAACGATCGATGCGGGACTTCAGGAGAAAATTTATGACCAATATAAAGGTGATAAAAGCTGTTCTGTGATGATGAATCCGAAGACAGGGGAGGTCCTGGCTCTGGTCAGCACTCCGGCCTATGACAGTAATGACTTTGTGCTGGGGATTCCGGCGGATCAGTGGGAGGAACTGAACAAAGACAAGGCAAAACCGCTCTACAACCGCTTCCGCCAGAAATGGGCGCCGGGATCCTCCTTTAAGCCGGTGGTGGCAGGGATGGGCATGAATACAGGAAAACTGAAGCCCAATGAGGATTTCGGATACAGCGGGCTCTCATGGCAGAAAGACAGCAGCTGGGGATCTTATAAAGTGACGACCCTGCATACATACAAGCACGCAGTGCTTGAGAATGCACTGATTTATTCCGATAACATTTATTTTGCGAAGGCGGCGTTAAAGATCGGGGCCAGGGACTATGCGGCACAGGCAAAACATCTCGGGTTTGGCCGGGAACTGCCCTTTGACATTAAGATGGCAGTGTCTCACTTTTCAAATAATCAAAAAAGTATTGATTCAGAAGTCCAGCTGGCTGACAGCGGGTATGGCCAGGGCCAGGTACTTGTGAATCCGGTTCACCTGGCATCGATCTATTCGGCCTTTGTCAACAAGGGCAGCATGGTGCGTCCATATCTTCTCTATAAGAAGAAACCGGAACCGCAATACTGGATTAAAGACGCATTTTCTGAAAAAACGGCGGAGATCGTGAGAAAAGATCTTATTCAGGTCATCGAACACCCGGACGGCACCGGACACGGGGCAAGGACTCCCGGCGTGAAGCTTGCCGGAAAGACCGGAACCGCCGAGATCAAAGCGAGCAAGAGCGATACTTCAGGAACAGAGCTTGGATGGTTCGGGATTTTTACTGCAGACAAAAGTGAAAAAGAGCCATGGCTTTTAATTACCATGGCAGAAGATGTGAAAGAACGCGGGAGCAGCGGATATGTCGTGAAGAAGACTATTCCGGTGATCAAAGCGAAAGAGAACGAATAATCTCTAAGGCAGTCCGGGCTGCTTCCTTCCCCGATGCGCCGTCGCGGCCTTCGATTCTCAGGGCAAAGCAGTACGTATTATCTTTGGTTTTCAGAATACCAATGAACCATCCGTTTATGTCATGGCCGTCTATGCTGCCGGTCCCGGTTTTTCCATACAGGGTGCTGTCGGGGCCGCTGTTGAGCCGGATGGAATTTTGGACTGCTCTGACCGATCTCTCAGAGCAGCCGAGTCGGTTTTGATCAAAATCTCTGAGCAGAATGACCTGTTCTAAGGGGGAAATTTTCAGAGAGGATTCCAGCCAGAAAGAAGTGATTCCGCCGGAAATATCCTCATTGCCGTACCGGATGCGTCTGAGTGTTTTTTGCAGTTCCGTTTTCCCAAGCTTTTTATCCAGGGTCTGGAAGTACCAGTTGACTGAGGAGGACATGGCGCTGTCAAGAGTCTGGTCTTTATTCCAGGATGAAAATGGATACTGCTTTTGGTCCCAGGCAATCTCAGATTTGCCGGGGGATATCACGCCGGCATCCAATGCGGCAAGTGCGCTGTATATTTTATAGGTGGAATCCGGGGAGACTCTCTGCCGGCTCATTTTTTCATTGTATATGCTGTACTGGTCTTTATTTTTATCATATAGGACAAAACAGCCCTCATTTTCCGGAAAGAAAGAAGACAGATCAACCGAAACGAATGGCCGGTCAGGTTTCCCGGATACGGAGTCCGCCAATAAATTATGATTCTGAACGAAAGGCGAGAACAGGAGCCAGAGGATCAGCAGGAGAGAAAAACCTGCAAGTTTTGTTTTCTTTGACGGCCTGCGGTAGGAGGCGATGGCCGTGATGCGCTGTTTTAGCTGGGAATCGCTGCCTCCGATGCCTGAGGAAACAGAAAATATCTCTCCGGAAGACAGGTATCCTGCAAAATTCAGGATTGTGTGGCCGTAAGAATTCCATTCCTGCTGTCTTATATGATTCAGTACGGAAGCGTCACAGGCTATTTCCCGATCTGTCCGCATTTTTTTGAGAGAATAAAGCACGAAAGGGTGGAACCAGTAAAGCACCCTCACGATACAGCAGATGAGGCTGCCGGCGAGATCACCCCGCTTATAATGGCTCAGCTCGTGATAAAATACATAGGAAAGTTCTCGTTCAGAAAAGACCGAGAGAAACTTTTTCGGAAATACGATGACAGGGAAGAAGATCCCGAATGCCATGGGAGTATCTGTGGTCTCGGAGAGCACAAAGCGGATGTTTCTGCGGATTCCCAATTCCTCTTTACACTGGAGAAAAAGGCGCTCTGTATCCATATTTTTAACGAAAGCCATAGAGCGGTCCAGGCGGTTTAAGCGGACACAGTGATATAAAAAGACGGCAGTCATGGCGGCAGCGCCGGCAGCCCAGATCCAAAACAGGGCAGTAAAGACCGGGCCGGGGACAGATGCTCCGGCGGATACGGCGTAGTCGCTGATTTGTACGGCAGAGCCTGATGCGGCGGAGGCAGGGGAAATCTGTACAGCCTGCCTGGAAGCATTCGTCATAAAACTGATGATAAAAGAGCAGAGATCCGCTGATCCGGGCAGACGGACGGGAAGAAAGAAAAGAAGAGCGCAGAAACAGTAAAGATACCAGGTCATATGCCGGTACTGCGCTGTCAGACAACGCCGCAGCAATTTTTGTCCTGCCAGGATTACAGGGACGATAAAAGCAAGAAACAGGCAGTGGAAGAGAAAATTCTCCATCAGAGCTTGATACATGTTATTCATCCTCCCTGCCAAGTCCCGCATCCAAAATCTCTTTTAATTCATGGATTTCCCGGGCTGTCAGCCGGTCTTCTTCTAAAAAATTTGTTACAAGCGAACTGAAACAGCCGTCATAAAAGCGGTTGAGAAAACAATCTGTCTCCTGTTTTAAGATCTCCTCCTCCTTTACCAGAGGGGTATAGAAAAAAGCTCTGCCTCGTTTTTCATAGGTCAGGGCTCTTTTCTTGACCAGTCTTGAGAGGAGGGTCTGAACAGTCTTCGGACTCCAGTCATTTTGGGCGGCCAGAAGCTTTGTCACCTGGGGTGTGCTGATCGGCGCATGGGCCCACACGGTTTTCATCACTTTATATTCGGCATCTGAAATCTGGGGAATCGGTTTCATAGGTCCACTCCTTTTAATCTTACAAATGTAGTATATAAAATTATAACACAGGATGTTATAAAAAGTAAAGCCGGAACCGTGCAGCACTATGGTTCCAGCTTTTTTAAGATGTTTAAGGTAGTCCGGGCCGCCTGTTTTAAATCGTTTAAATCCTCTTCCGGCAGCCGGTCAAAGGACTGCTTGAGATGATTGATAAAAGCCTGTTTTGCTTTCTGTATCATACATGTGCCCTTTTCGGATAGCCGAATGTAGACATATTTCCGATTTTCCTCATCCATGTACCGCTCCACAAGACCTTCCTTTGCCAGGGGAGCCACTGCCCGGGTCGTCTGTTCTTTTGACGAACCGATATATTTGGACAGCCTGGACATCGTAAGGCAAGGTTTGACTTCCAGCGCAAACAGGATGGACAGCTGGCTTTTCGTCAGATTCAGATCTTTCATATCCAGAGAACTGAAAATCAGTTTCCGGCACAGAGGGAATATTTCAAACAGAGATACGGCGATCCCCGTTGATTCTGCCTGATTCATGTTTTATACTCTCCTTAATTTTCTTTGATACTTATCTACAGTATAATCAGTTAATTGATAAGTGTCAATGGTTGACAAAAATCAAATATTGAGGTATGATGAAAAGAAATACCAGGAAATGTAAAGGAGGTACCCAGAATGAAATACAAGAAGACGAGCAGCATTATCAGAGAGTATACAGATTCCTATTCTAAGCTGTGTACGGAGAGCTGTACGGTTCCGAAGGAGCTGTATTCCCAGTTCGGCGTAAAGAGGGGACTGAGAGATGAAAACGGTACGGGTGTCCTGGCAGGACTCACAAATATTTCATCAATCCAGGCGTATGAAGAGATTGACGGGAAAAAGGTACCGTGCGACGGGCGGCTCCTGTACCGAGGCTATGATATTATTGACCTCACAAGAAATTTTGTACAAAACCGCAGGTTTGGTTTTGAGGAGACTGCATATCTTCTGCTGTTCGGGGAACTTCCAAACGAAACGAAACTGGCAGAATTTAAAGACGTCCTTTCACTCTGCAGGACACTTCCAAGGAACTTTACCCGAGACGTTATTATGAAAGCGGCCAACGCAGACATCATGAACTCTCTGACAAAGAGTGTGCTGAATCTGGCGTCCTATGACCCGAAGGCAGCCGATATCTCCATGCCGAATGTTCTCCGGCAGAGCCTGATGCTGATCAGTGTATTTCCGATGCTGGCAGTCTACGGCTACCATGCATATAATCATTATGTAAAGCAGGAGAGTTTTTATATCCACCGTCCGGACGAAAAACTTTCTGCGGCTGAGAATATTTTGCGGATGCTCCGTCCGGACATGAAGTATACAGAACTGGAAGCCAAGGTACTTGACATCGCACTTGTGCTGCATATGGAGCACGGAGGAGGAAATAACTCCGCATTTACGACCCATGTGGTCACATCCGCCGGGTCTGATACATATTCAGTCATTGCGGCAGCCTTATCTTCTTTGAAAGGGCCCAAACACGGCGGCGCCAATATTAAAGTCGTCCAGATGATGCAGGATCTCAGGAAAAGTGTAAAGGACGTCAAAGACGAAGATGAGGTGAAGGCATATTTGCTGAAGCTGCTGAACAGAGAGGCCTTTGATAAAAAGGGCCTGATCTACGGCATGGGACACGCGGTGTATTCGATCTCCGATCCGAGAGCGCTGATCTTTAAGAGCTTTGTGGAGAAACTTGCGAAAGAAAAGGGCCGGGATGATGATTTCGCACTTTATTCATCAGTGGAAAAACTGGCAACCCAGGCCATTGCGGAGGAGCGGAAGATCTACAAAGGCGTCAGCGCCAACGTAGACTTTTACAGCGGATTTGTTTACAGCATGCTGGATATTCCGCTGGAATTGTTCACACCGATCTTTGCCATGGCGAGGATCGTCGGCTGGAGCGCCCACAGGCTGGAGGAGCTTACCAACGTGGATAAGATCATACGACCTGCCTATAAGAGTGTGGCAGAAGAAAAGAAGTATATTCCCATGGAAGAGCGCTGATCTTAATCTCAGCGGGGAACGGCTGCTGCCGTCTCAGAAGAATCCTGTGAAGTTTCCAGCTTCTGCATCTGAATAAATTCATGACGGCCAAGGAAAAAGGCGGTGACGGCGGCAATCCCGTCCGCGATGGGACCTGCATACATGACTCCATCGATTCCTAAAAATATAGGAAGCAGCAGGATCAGAGGGAGCAAAAACAGTATCTGCCTGGTGAGGGATAAGAAAATCCCTTTCCAGGCTTTTCCTATGGAACTGAAAAAGTTGGACACAATAGGCTGGAGTCCGTTTATAAAAACCATAAAAAGATAAATGCGGAAATAGCGCTCGGCAAAGTGAAAATAGGCCGCGCTTCCCTCCCCGAAAATACTGACGATCTGTCTCGGAATCAGCTGAAAACAGATAAATGCAGCGGAGAAGATAGCGGTAACGGTTATGATCTCTTTTTTCAGGGTGTCACGGACCCTTCCATACAGCTGTGCGCCGTAGTTGAAGCCTAGGATAGGCTGACATCCCTGGGCGATGCCGATGGCAAATGCCATGACAAAAGCGTTGACCTTGATGATCACACCCGCACACGCAAGGGGGATATCACTTCCGTAGGAGGACAGGGCACCGTAGTATGCCAGGGTGTTGTTTAAAGCGATCTGCACGGCCATCATGGCAATCTGGTTGAAGAAGCTGGCGATGCCGATGGACACAATGGCCTTTAGATTGTCCGCATTGATCTTCAGGCAGTCTTTTGTGAGCTTCATGGTACGGAACCTTGTGAGATAGGCAGCGGCCATGACACAGGAGACGATCTGGCCGATGACGGTAGCAGCGGCTCCGCCGGCGATGCCCCAATGGAATCCAAAGATAAACAGAGGGTCCAGGCAGGTGTTGATGACGGCTCCGGTCACCATGACGACCATAGAATATCTGGGGCTGCCGTCAGACCGGATCAGATTGCAGAATCCGTTGGTGGCGATCAGAAACGGAAATCCCAGTGCGGTGATCCTCGTGTAGGTCAGGGCATAGGGAAATACCTGTTTCGTGGAACCGAAGGCGATCAGGATCGGTTTCAGGAACAGCAGGGAAAAAATACTTAAGGCAAGGCCCGAGAGGATCAGGAGAGAGATCGAGGTGCCTGCATAGCTTTTTGCTTTTTCGTTTTCTCCTCTTCCCATATTTAAGTTAAAATTGGAGGCACCGCCGATTCCGATGAGCAGTGAAAGGGCGATGCATATATTGACGAAGGGAAACGCCACGTTGGTTGCCGCATTGCCGAGCATGCCGACTCCCTGGCCGATGAAGATCTGGTCTACAATATTGTAGAGGGAGCTCACCAGCATGGCGATCACGCTCGGTACGGAATATTTGGCAATGAGCCGGCCGGTGCTCTCAAAGGCCAGCGGATTGTCCCTGACTGACTGCTGCTGTTCCATAATTCATATCTCTCTTTCTTATCTATGATATACAAAATCTAACATATGGTTTCCGGCCCGTGTGAGGAATTCCAGAAACAGATGTTTTTCTTCGTCGGTGAAATCTTCAAGAATCTTTGAGTTCCAGCGCTTCAGGGCGTCTTTGATGACCGGGCATACGTCTTTTGCTCTTTGGGTCGGATAGATGTTGTAGCAGCGTCTGTTGTCTCTGTTCTGTACCCGGACAATATAATTTTCCTTTTCCAGGTGGGCAAGAGCTCTCGTCACGTTGCTGGCATTGACGTTGAACGCGGTCAGCAGGTCTTCCTGGGCAATGCCCGGATCTTCGCAGATTTTTAAGATATAAATGTGCTGGCTGCTGTTAAACCCCAGATTTTTGAATTCTTTATCCAGCTGCATTTTGGTAAAGCGGGATATGGTTGATATCCATTTTAAAAAGCCTTTCACTGATCTACTCCTTTATAACAGTTGCGTGCGCAATAAATGATAACTTTATGATACCGCTGGAAAAAAAGATTGTCAAGGCGTATGATAATCGTAAGGATGATGTATCAGGCAAAGAATTTCGGGAAAAATCAATGTAAGATGAAGAAAGAGAAAGAAGGATGTTTAAATGGAAAAGTTTATTTGTATCCCGGATTCTTTTCAGGGGACGGCAACTTCTCTCGAAGTGTGCCGGATTATGAGCAGAAAAATTTCAGAGATATATCCGGACAGTGAGGTGATTGCCATCCCTGCGGCAGACGGAGGGGAGGGCAGTGTGGATGTGTTTTTGAAGGTTTTTGGCGGAGAGAAGGTCCGGATTGAGGTAAAAGATCCATATTTTCATGACATCAGCGCTTCCTATGGTTTGGTGGACAACGGCAGAGTGGCTGTGATCGAGATGGCTTCCTGCGCGGGAATTCCTATGGCGGGAAAGACGAAGAATCCGGAGATCACCACGACATACGGAGTGGGACAGCTGATTCTCTCTGCCGCCCAGAGGGGAGCCGAGATCATCATCGTCGGACTGGGGGACTCGTGTACGAACGACGGGGGATGCGGCATGGCTTCCGCACTGGGCGTTCAGTTTTTTGACAGAGAACAGCAGACGTTTATCCCAAACGGAGGGACGCTGATGGATATCCGCTATATTGACAAATCAGGGCTCGCAAAAGAGCTATCAGGGGTGGAAATCATCACGATGTGTGATATGAACAGCCCTCTCTATGGACTTCGGGGAGCGGCCCATGTCTGTGCGCCCCAAAAGGGAGCAGACTCGGAACAGGTGGCACATTTGGACCAGGGACTGATCCACCTGTGTACAAGGATCAGAGAAGATATCAACCTGGATGTGTCGGAAATTCCGGGGGCAGGAGCGGCAGGAGGCATGGGAGCAGGCATGGCCGCATTTCTGGGATCGAAACTTAATATGGGAATTGAGGTTGTTCTTGACATGGTGCATTTCAATGATATCGCCCGGGGCGCAAAGCTCATCCTGACCGGAGAAGGCAGGCTTGACGGGGAAAGCCTCTGCGGAAAAGTTGTGGACGGAGTAGCCGGGAGAGCCAGGGCCCTGGGGATACCGTCGGCGGCTGTGGTCGGAGGTGTCGGAGAAGGAATTGACGGAATCTATGAAAAAGGGCTTTCGGCCGTCTTTCCCATCAATCAAAGACCTCAGGATTTTTCGGAGAGCCGTTTCTATACGGAAGAAAACATCGCGTTTGCGGTGGAAAATATCCTTCGCCTTGTCAGGGCTTTAGAAAAATAGGGAGGAGAGTTATGTTTGTCCAGTTAAACAGCATCAAGATGTATTATAAACGATATGGCAGCGGAAGGCCGCTGATTCTGCTGCACGGCAATGGGGAAGACCACACGATTTTCAGGGAGGTCATAAAACCGCTGTCCAAAAATTTTACGCTTTATCTGCCGGATGCCAGAGGACATGGGAGAAGCTCGGGCACAGAGGAGTTTCACTATGTGGACATGGCATCCGATATGCTTCAGTTTATCAAAAAGCTCAGGATTGAAAGTCCGGCTTTTTACGGCTTCAGTGACGGAGGGATCGTGGGGCTTCTGCTGGCATCCAGAAGGCCGGGACTCTTGTCTCATCTGATTATAAGCGGAGCCAATATCAATCCCGGAGGCCTGAAAGCAGAGCTCAGGATTCCGCTGAAGATTTCTTATTTTTGGTCCCGGGACCCGAAGGTGAAGCTGATGCTTACAGAACCTCATATTTCCAGAAGTCAGCTGAGGGCTATAAGGGCAAAAACTCTCGTCCTTGCCGGAGGAAGGGATCTGGTCAAAGAGAGCCAGACGAGAGAGATCGCCAGGCTGATTCCAAGAGCCAGATTAAGGATCTTAAAGGGGGAGAGCCATGAGAGCTATGTGGTTCATAATAAAACGCTGGCAGAGATTATCGAACACGAACTTCTGCGTTAGCAATTTGTCACCGTAAAGGTCTTGCAAAGAAGAATCGGCGGGCATATACTAAAGGAACTAAATTTGATCTTCTGATATGAAAAATCCAAAGGAAAGAGGTATAAATATGAAAGATTTAAAGACGCTGAAAATCGGCCTTTTGGGGTACGGGACTGTGGGAACCGGAGTTTACAAGCTGGTGGAGAGTCAGAAGGAAGAGATGCCCCATAAAATCGGAGCGAATCTCTCAGTGGCAAAGATCCTTGTGAGGGATAAGACAAAAAAGAGGGACGGAATTGACCAGAGCCTGCTCACAGACCGTTTTGAAGATATCATAGAGGATGAGGACATCCAGATCGTCGTGGAAGTGATGGGAGGAATCGAGCCTGCCAGAACCTACATAAATGCTGCTCTGAGAGCAGGAAAGCACGTAGTTACCGCCAACAAGGATCTGATCGCGGAGCATGGAAAGGAACTTTTGGACGAGGCTTCCGCCAATGGATGTGACCTGCTGTTTGAGGCGGCGGTGGCCGGTGGGATTCCGATCCTCCGCCCGTTAAAGCAGTGCCTGGCGGGGAACCATCTGTCCGAAGTCATGGGGATCGTAAACGGCACCACAAACTTTATCCTCTCCAAGATGACACAGGAGGGAATGGAATTTTCAGATGCTCTTATGCTTGCCACGGAACTTGGTTATGCGGAGGCAGATCCCACAGCGGATATCGAAGGGTACGATGCGGGGCGGAAAGTTGCCATCATGGCCTCCATCGCATTTAATTCCAGAGTCACTTTTTCAGATGTTTATACGGAAGGGATTACAAAGATTACGTCCAGAGATATCGCCTACGCTAAAGAGATGGGCTGTACCATCAAGCTTTTGGGCGTGGCGAAAAACACGCCGGAAGGCATCGAAGTGCGTGTTCACCCGATGCTGATTCCAAGCGGCCATCCGCTGGCAAAGGTGGATGACTCCTTCAATGCGGTGTTTGTCCACGGAGACGCCGTGGATGATGCCATGTTCTATGGAAGAGGTGCGGGAGAACTGCCGACAGCCAGCGCCATCATGGGCGACGTGATCGACGTGGCGAGAAATATCCAGTTTGACTGCTGCGGAAGGATCAGCTGCACTTGTTATAAGGATCTGCCGATCAAGAAGATCAATGAAATAGAGAGCAGATATTTTCTGAGGCTTAAAGTCGAGGACAGGGCAGGAGTGCTTGCAAAGATCGCGGATACACTGGGCAGATATAATGTCAGCATCTCCCAGGTGATCCAGAAAGACAGCAGGGAAGGAACAGCTGAGCTGGTTGTCATTACCGCAAAAGTAAAAGAGCAGAACTTCTTTGACGCGCTGGCGACCATCGCTGAGATGCAAACGACAAAGAAAGTTTCCAGCGTCATCCGGGTATATTAAGTATCCGCGGATGTCTGTCCGGCTTCTCTGGATTCAGCCCTGGAGTAAAGAAGCACGCCTCCTATCGTGATGAGTCCGCCAAGGATCTGAAGGACAGCGGGAAGTTCCTGAAATAAAAAGACTGCAAATACAGATGCCACCACAGGTTCGCACAGCTTGGAGGCCGATACAAAGGCCGGTGAGAAAAATTTCAGGCACCAGCTGAAGATGCTGTGGCCTAATAAAGTGGAAAAAATACTTAACAAAAGCCCGACGACTGCCGGGCTTTTTCCATGCCCGAAAAGTGAATTTCCCTGGACCAGCAAAGCAAATACCAGCGATATGGAGCAGAATCCATATACGATATATGTATAGCTCACCGTGGACATCTCCGTCCGGGCGATCCGTCCGATCAGCGTATATACCGCCACAAAGACAGCGGCGGCCAGGGCCAGCATGTCTCCGTACAGGCTGCCGTGGGAACCGGCAGAGTCGGAAAATGCGATCAGGATGCTTCCGGCCAGAGTGATGACAATGCTTATGAGTGCAGTTCGGGACAGATGCCCCTTCATAAAAATGGTGAAGCCAAGGGCGACCCAGATGACTTCCGTACAAACGATGGCCGTGGAGCTTGCGACGGTGGTGTGGGAGAGGGATTCAAACCAGAAGGTAAAATGCAGGGCCAGAAAAATACCGCTGACCGCACAGAGACAGACGGTTTTCCGGTCGGTCTGTCTGAGCTCGGCAAGGTATCTTTTCTTTCCAAGAACAACCGGCGTCATCAGGAGCACCGTCCACAAAAGGCGGTATGCCGCAGTCACCGAAGAAGGGGCCGCAGAATATTTGACAAAAATTGCCGAAAGGGATATCCCTATGATTCCGATGACGATCATAGCCATTGGATGTTTTTCTAATAATTTCATAACAACTCTCTTTTCTATCGTAATTATAAATCTTAGTATACCACATCTTTACACAATTTTAATGCCCTTCCCCTCTACCTTAACACTAATTTTATTTTCTCTGTGATAAGCTTTTTAATCATAAAGGAGGATATGAAGAATGAATACAGTTATTTGTCTGATTGGTGTCACAGTGCTGGCACTGCTTGTCTATTTAGTCATCGTCTTGCTGAAAGGAGAGAATATGTAATGGGAACGATATTGCAGTATGTACTTTATCTCGTCATCCTGGCGGCACTTGCCATTCCGCTTGGAAAATACATCGGTAAGATCATGGATGGAGAAAAAGTGTTTTTATCAAGGCTTCTTCGTCCTGTGGAGCATGGCATCTATAAGATCATGCACGTAAAGGAAGAGGAAGAGATGGGATGGAAACGGTACGCGGGAAGCGTATTCATGTTCAGCATCACGGCACTGATCGTGCTGATGCTGATCCACATGTTCCAGGGAGTCCTTCCGTGGAATCCTCAGGGGCAAAAAGGAATTTCATGGGATCTGGCATTCAACAATGCAGTCAGTTTTGTGACGAACACCAACTGGCAGGCGTACAGCGGTGAATCCGCGCTGAGTTATTTCACTCAGGCCATGGGGCTTACGGTGCAGAATTTTTTGTCCGCAGCGGTTGGAATCGCAGTTCTATTTGCGCTGATTCGGGGATTTATTAAAGTAAAATCCAAGGGTCTCGGGAACTTCTGGGTGGATCTCACGAGGATTACACTTTACCTTTTGATTCCTCTGTGCATTGTATCTTCCCTGGTCCTCGTATCTCAGGGTGTTGTGCAGAACTTCAGCGCTTATGAGACCGTGGATCTGGTAGAACCGATCACAATGGAAGACGGCACCGAGGTGACACAGCAGATCGTGCCCCAGGGTCCGGCAGCCAGCCAGATTGCCATCAAACAGGCGGGAACAAACGGAGGAGGATTCTTCGGAGTCAATTCAGCACATCCGCTTGAAAATCCCACGGCACTGTCCAACATGGTGGAAATGATTTCTCTTCTTCTGATTCCGGCAGCACTGTGTTTTACATTCGGAAGACAGGTAAAAAATAAAAAACAAGGCTTTGCCATATTTATGGCTATGTTCCTTATGCTTGCGGTATCTCTCGGAGTTGTCGGATATAACGAACAGAAAGGAACCCCTCAGCTGGCAAATGAGCAGACGGTTGATCTGAGTACAGACAATCAGCCGGGCGGAAATATGGAGGGCAAAGAGTCGAGATTCGGAATTGCCACATCGGCCACATGGGCTGCATTTACGACGGCGGCATCCAACGGCTCCGTAAACTCCATGCACGACAGCTATACACCGATCGGAGGTATGGTGCCGATGCTTCTGATGCAGCTCGGTGAGGTAGTGTTCGGAGGTACCGGATGCGGACTCTATGGAATGCTGGGATTTGCGATCCTCACGGTATTTATCGCAGGGCTCATGGTCGGGCGGACGCCGGAATTTCTCGGAAAGAAGATCGAGCCTTTTGAAATGAAAATGGCAGTGTTAGTCTGCCTTGCCACACCGGTTGCAATTCTTGTAGGAAGCGGTATCGCGGCGCTGCTGCCTCAGGTGGCGGACAGTCTCAATAACCCTGGAGCCCATGGCTTTTCTGAGATCCTGTATGCCTACTCATCTGCCGGAGGAAACAACGGTTCCGCATTTGCCGGCTTCGGAGCAGATACGGTATTTTTAAATGTAAGCCTGGGACTGGTCATGCTGTTTGTAAGATTTCTTCCAATATTTGCAGTCCTTGCGATTGCAGGAAGCCTCGCTCAAAAGAAAAAGGTCGCACAGACGGCGGGAACGCTTTCAACGACAAACGCCATGTTTGTATTTTTGCTCATTCTGGTTGTATTGATCGTCGGAGCACTAAGTTTCTTCCCGGCACTCTCATTAGGACCGATTGCAGAATTTTTTCAGATGTAGAATTTAGGATAGGTGGTTAAGAATATGGAAAAAAAGAAAAGTGCTCTGACGGATAAAAAGATGCTGTTAAGAGCCGTGAAAGATTCATTTGTGAAACTTGCCCCAAAGACGCAGGTAAAGAATCCGGTCATGATGCTCGTCTATGTATCTGCGGTCATGACGACCATTCTCTTCCTGATCTCGCTTATGGGTATTCAGGATGCCCCTTCCGGCTTTACCCTGGCCATCGCAGTCATTCTGTGGTTTACCGTAATTTTTGCAAACTTTGCGGAGGCCATTGCGGAAGGAAGAGGAAAGGCACAGGCAGACGCCCTGCGCGCATCCAAAAAGGATGTACCGGCAAATAAGATTCCTTCTCTGGATAAGAAAGATCAGGTGACGGTGGTGCCGTCCAATCAGTTAAACAAAGGTGATATTGTGATTATAAAGGCAGGGGAACAGATCCCTGCCGACGGAGATGTCATCGACGGCGCTGCATCTGTAGATGAGAGCGCTATTACCGGCGAGTCTGCCCCGGTCATCCGGGAGAGCGGCGGTGACCGGAGTGCGGTAACCGGAGGGACCACAGTTATTTCCGACTGGCTCGCTGTAAAAGTAACAAGTGAGCCGGGCAAGAGTTTTATGGATAAGATGATTGCCATGGTGGAGGGTGCTTCCAGAAAGAAGACCCCGAATGAGATCGCGCTTCAGATCTTCCTGGTTGCGCTGTCCATCATTTTTATCTTAGTGACCGTATCCCTGTACTCCTATTCCGTATTTTCAGCAAAGCAGGCAGGGGTCGATAATCCTACATCTGTCACCTCACTTGTGGCACTGCTTGTCTGCCTGGCACCGACAACCATCGGAGCACTGCTCTCATCCATCGGAATTGCGGGAATGAGCCGGTTAAATCAGGCTAATGTACTTGCCATGAGCGGCCGGGCGATCGAAGCAGCCGGTGATGTAGATACACTGATGCTTGACAAGACCGGAACGATCACTCTCGGAAACCGTCAGGCCAGTGAGTTTATCCCGGTGGACCGAAACAGCATAGAAGAGCTTGCGGACGCGGCACAGCTGGCATCCCTGCCGGATGAGACACCGGAAGGACGGAGCATTGTAGTTCTTGCAAAGGAACAGTTTGGACTTAGGGGAAGAAATTTAAATGAGTTACATATGGAGTTTGTTCCATTCTCTGCCAGGACAAGAATGAGCGGCGTAAATTACGACGGCACTCAGATAAGAAAAGGTGCGGCCGATGCAGTCAGGGAGTATGTGACGGCAGGTGGAGGAATCTTCAGCCCCCAGTGTCAGGAAGTAGTGGACGGCATTGCAAGAAAAGGAGGGACACCTCTTGTAGTGGCAAAGAATCAAAAGGTTCTCGGTGTTATTTACTTAAAGGATATCATTAAGAAGGGCGTAAAAGAAAAATTCGCCGATCTGAGGAAAATGGGAATCAAGACAGTGATGATCACAGGAGACAATCCGCTGACTGCGGCAGCCATTGCGGCAGAAGCGGGAGTCGATGACTTTCTCGCTGAGGCCACTCCGGAGGGAAAACTCGATATGATCAGGGATCTGCAGAAAAAGGGTCATCTTGTTGCTATGACCGGCGACGGAACCAACGATGCGCCCGCTTTGGCACAGGCCGATGTAGCCGTGGCCATGAACACCGGTACTCAGGCGGCAAAAGAAGCCGGGAACATGGTGGATCTGGATTCCTCACCGACGAAGCTGATTGACATTGTCAGGATCGGAAAACAGCTGCTTATGACAAGAGGAAGTCTTACAACTTTCAGCATCGCCAATGATATAGCAAAATATTTTGCCATCATCCCGGCTATGTTTGTGGGATTGTATCCCGGACTCCAGACGCTGAACCTTATGCGGCTGGACAGCCCGATGAGTGCGATTCTTTCGGCTATCATATACAATGCGCTGATCATCATTGCACTGATCCCTCTGGCACTGAAAGGCGTTAAATACAGGGAAGTATCTGCGGGGGCGCTGCTTTCAAGAAACCTTTTGGTTTATGGACTCGGAGGGATCATCACACCGTTTATCTGTATCAAGGCCATCGATGTGATACTCGTCACGCTGGGCCTGGTTTAAAGAAAGGATGTTTTCAGTTATGAGTAAAATATTAAAAGAAGATCTGCCCAAAGCGGCACTGATTTTGCTGATCTTTTCCATTATATGCGGGCTGCTTTATACACTGGCTGTCACCGGAATCTCCCAGCTGCTCTTTTCGGATAAGGCCAACGGCAGCATTGTAGAAGTGAACGGAAAGAAATATGGATCTGAGCTTTTGGCACAGCAGTTCAATGATGAAAAGCATATGTGGGGAAGGATCATGAACGTGGATACAAAGACATTTACCGACAAGGACGGCAGTCCGGTCATGTATGCGTCACCGTCAAACCTGACTCCGGCAGGGGAGACGAAACAGAAGGACAAGGGAGAACTCAAAGAGGATGAAAAACAGATGAAAGAGCTTGTCGCCGACCGTGTGGCCATGATCAGGAAGGCAAATCCGGAACAGACAGACAAGAAGGTGCCGGTGGACCTGGTGACCTGTTCGGGAAGCGGCCTGGACCCTGGAATTTCCGTGGCAGCGGCCGAGTATCAGATTCCGCGTCTCGTGAAAACTACTGGTAAATCTGAGGCGGAATTAAGGAAGATCGTGGATAAGTACACGGTCCATAAATTTCTTGGAATCTTTGGAGAGGAGTATGTCAATGTACTGAAAGTAAACCTTGCCCTGGAAGGAATTTTGAAATAACAGGAAATCTGTCTTTATTGGATAGAAGAAAGCCTTACCGTGGAGTATAATCCATGGTAAGGTTCTATGTGTTCAGGGAGGAAAAGAAATGGAAGAAGAGATGCGCCGGAATCCGGACCGGATTTTAAAACAGATTCACAGAGAAGAGACGGAACAGGCACGGGCGAGTGGAAAGCTGAAAATATTTTTCGGGTATGCCGCGGGGGTGGGTAAGACTTATTCAATGCTGAAAGCGGCACATGATGCACTGGAACAGGGGAGGGATACGGTCATTGGGTATATCGAGCCTCATACCAGGCCGGAGACGATGGCTTTAGTGAAAGGACTCGAGACCGTACCAGTGAAAGAAATTGAATACAATGGGATGAATTTAAGGGAACTTGACCTGGACGGGGTTATAAAAAGGCATCCTCAGCTTGTGCTTGTGGATGAGCTGGCTCATACCAACGGCATGGGATGCCGGCATAAAAAGAGATACCAGGATGTGGAAGAAATCTTAAAAGCGGGGATCGATGTGTATACAACAGTCAATGTCCAGCACATCGAGAGTTTAAATGATATTGTGGCATCCATCACCGGGGTGATTGTGAGAGAGCGGATTCCTGACAGCGTGTTTGATAACGCGGATTCTGTGGAATTGGCCGATATCGAACCCGAAGATTTATTAAAACGTCTGAAGGCGGGGAAAATCTACCGGGAAGCCCAGGCGGGAAAGGCCATGCAGAACTTTTTTATTGAGAGCAATCTGGTTGCGCTCAGAGAGATAGCACTTCGAAGGACTGCAGACCGGGTGAATCATATCTCTGAGCAGCAGAAGGAGCAGGAGGGAAAAGAGGGCTATTATACGGATGAACACATTTTAATCTGCCTGTCTCCGTCTCCTTCCAACCAGAAAGTGATCCGCACTGCTTCGAGGATGAGCAGGGCGTTCCATGGGAAATTTACGGCAGTTTTTGTAAAAACAGAGGCGGCTGACAAAATATCTTTGGATGACGAACAGAGGCTGGTGGAAAATGTCCGGCTTGCAGAACAGCTGGGGGCAAAGATCACGACGATTTTTGGGGAAGATATTCCCGAGCAGATTGCAGGCTATGCAAAGGCTGCAGGAGTGTCCAAGATCGTTATCGGACGGTCGGTAAACAGGAGCGTCTTTGCGGCCAGACATAACTTTGCCGACAGGCTTTCGGCTCTGGCACCGAATCTGGACATTTATATCATTCCGGACCAGCAGGCTGCTCCTGACTCAGGGAGGAGAACATTCTGGAATAAAGAAAAAATCCGGGTCAGATCCGAAGACGTCATCAGGACAGCATCTATTTTCGTGTTTGTGACAGCGCTGGGACTATGGTTTCAGAGCATCGGATTCAGCGAAT
This sequence comes from Anaerostipes sp. AF04-45, assembly GCF_003461725.1. Classification (NCBI taxonomy): domain Bacteria; kingdom Bacillati; phylum Bacillota; class Clostridia; order Lachnospirales; family Lachnospiraceae; genus Anaerostipes; species Anaerostipes sp. AF04-45. The sequence continues at coordinate 209,392 of NZ_QTXQ01000005.1, read as the reverse complement.
CCAATATTATTACAATCTATATTCTGGGGACACTGATCACCGCGCTGGTGACGGAATACAGGTTTTACAGTCTTTTGTTTTCCGTGTGCAGCGTTTTGTGTTTTAACTTTCTGTTCATTCAGCCGCTGTTTACACTCAATGTCTATGGCAGCGGGTATCCGGTCACGTTTGCGATCATGCTTTTGTCAGCACTGATCAGCGGAAATCTGATGACCAGAGTAAAACAGCAGGCCAGGGCAGCATCCATCCAGGCGTACCGGACGGGAATTCTGCTGGAGACAAACCGCAGGCTCCAGAATGCCGCAGACAGGGAGGAGATCATAGAGCTTTCCTCAAAGCAGATGACAAGGCTTCTGGATCGTGCTATTATTTTCTATGATGCAGAGGATGACAGACTGTTGGAACCCAGAACCTATGGGAATAAAACGCAGACAGATTTCAGCCGCTATTTAACTCATGAGGAACGGGCTGTTGCGGAATGGGTGCGAAAGAATAATAAACATGCGGGGGCTACCACCGACACTCTTCCGGGAGCGAAAGGTCTTTACCTGGCAGTGAGAAGTGCTGACCATGTCCACGGCGTCATCGGGATCTGCCTGGAGAAGACCAAACTGGAGACTTTTGAAAAAGAGCTGATGATTTCTATGCTGGATGAGATCGGTCTGGCTCTGGAAAAGGATAAGATCGCGGCCAGCCAGAAAGAGGCGGAACTAAAGGCCCAGAGAGAAGAGTTTCGGGCAAATCTGCTTCGCTCTATCTCTCATGACCTGAGGACTCCCCTCACAAGCATTTCAGGAAATGCCGGTGTTTTAAGACAGAGTTCGGACCAGATCAGTGAGGAAAAGAAACAGGAACTGTACACGGATATCTATGACGATGCCATGTGGCTGATCAACCTGGTGGAAAATCTGCTTTCTGTCACCAGGATTGAGAATGGGACAATGAAGATTGAAAAGGAGCCGGAGATCGTGGAGGAAGTGATCCTGGAGGCTGTGAAACACATTGACAGGAGAAAAAATGAGCATCATATCCATATCCGCATAGATGACGATATGATGATGGCGGATATGGATGCCAAGCTGATGATTCAGGTGATCATCAATCTGGTGGACAACGCCATCAAGTATACAGGAAAAGGTTCCCATATCGATATCTCTGCGGAGAAGAAAAACGGAAAGGTACTCATAGAGGTAGCCGACGACGGGGAAGGGATTTCTGATGAGGCAAAGACCAGGCTGTTTGATATGTTTTATACGGGAAGCAAAACCGTGGCGGACAGCCGCCGGAGCATGGGCATGGGGCTTGCTCTTTGTAAATCCATCGTTCAGGCACACGGAGGCACGATCACTGTCAGGGACCGGAAACCCAGGGGAACTGTATTTTCATTTGAACTGCAGGCTGAGGAGGTAATTGTACATGGATAGACCATTGATTCTCGTTGTGGAGGATGACAAAGCAGTGAAAAATCTGATTACTACTACACTGGATATTGAGGGATACCGTTACCATACGGCGGGCCGGGCACAGGAGGCCATGGTGGAGGCTGTGTCCCAGAAGCCTGATATTATGCTTCTGGATCTGGGACTTCCGGATATGGACGGCATGGAGATCATCAGCAAGGTAAGGAGCTGGTCCAAAATGCCGATTATTGTGGTTAGTGCCAGAAGTGATGACGAAGATAAGATTGAGGCATTGAATGCAGGAGCCGATGATTATCTGACAAAACCTTTTAATGTAGAGGAACTGCTGGCAAGACTCAGGGTCAGTTTGAGAAGACTTCATGACTTTTCGGATGCTGCACAGGAAGAAGCTGTTTTCACAAACGGAGGGCTTGAGATCGATTACAGCTCGGGCTGTGTGTCACTGGACGGAAAAGAACTTCATTTGACACCGATTGAATATAAGCTGCTCTGTCTGCTTTCCAGAAACGTGGGAAAGGTTCTGACACACAACTTCATCTTAAATGATGTGTGGAAGAGCGCACTGGACAGTGACGTGACATCTCTTCGGGTCTATATGGCAAATCTGCGCAAGAAGATTGAAACAGATTCCTCTCATCCAAAATATATCCAGACTCATGTGGGAATCGGGTACCGGATGATGAAGATAGAATAGGGTGACCGCATGAAAACAGGGAAAAACAAAGAATCAGCAGGCAGCCGCATCTTGATCACGGCGGGATTCCTTTTGCTGGCTTCTGCCGTGGGTATATGTTTCAGGGAGCTGCACTTTCAGGAGTCTAATATTGTTATCGTCTACATGCTGTCTGTACTCCTGACATCCAGGTTTACGGAAGGATATGTTTTTGGCCTTACAGCTTCCGTCATCGCAACATTTCTTTTCAACTGGCTGTTTACAAAGCCTTACTACTCTTTCGCCGTATACAATCCGGGGTATCTGATCACATTTGTTATCATGACGATAACGGCGATTTGTACCAGCGCCCTTACGACCAGGGTGAAGGAAGATGCGGTGAGGGCACAGGAGAAAGAGGCTGAGATTGAGCAGGAGCGGTATCGGGGTAATCTTCTGCGGGCCATTTCCCACGATCTGAGGACGCCTCTGTCAGGCATCATGGGAACGTCCGAAATGCTTATTGGCATGACCAGTGAGGATGATCCACGGCATGAGATGGCCGTCGGTATCCACAAAGACGCGGACTGGCTGCATTCTCTGGTGGAAAATATATTAAGCCTTACGAGGCTGCAGGACGGAAGACTAAAGATCAAGAAAGAACCGGAGGCTCTGGAGGAAGTCATCGGCGGCGCCATCGCACTGATCTTAAAGAGAGCTCCGGAGCAGAAAATTCAGGTGGAGATGCCGGAAGAAGTTCTCATGATCCCAATGGATGCCAGGCTTATGGAGCAGGTATTTGTGAATCTTTTGGATAACGCGGTCAAACATTCTGAACCGTCAGACCAGATTACGATAACTGTGGAGGCGCCGGAGCGGGAATCCGGCATCCGTATCGAGGTGGCAGACCGGGGAGAAGGGATTTCGGACGCAGATCTTCCGAACATTTTCGAGACGTTCTATACTTCCAGTACAAGAGATGCAGATTCAAAACAGGGGATCGGGCTCGGCCTGGCGATTTGCGATACCATAATAAAAGCACACGGAGGGAGCATCAGGGCGGAGAACCGCGCCGACGGGAAGGGCGCCGTCTTTACTCTTAAGATTCCCGTAAACAAGGAGGAAGGAAGCAATGGAGCATTATCATGAACGGATTCTGATCGTGGAAGATGATCCCCAGATAAGAAATTTCATAGGCTATGCTTTGAGGCAGGAGGGATTTGGATGTATCACGGCTAATTCCGGGGAAAGTGCACTGAATGCCCTGGTCTCAGAGCCGGTGGACATGATGCTTCTGGACCTGGGCCTTCCCAGAATGGACGGCATGGATGTGCTTAAAAATGTCAGGGAGTGGTCAGAGATGCCGGTCATCATCGTATCGGCGAGGGACCAGGACAAAGAAAAGGCTGCGGCACTGGATGCAGGGGCTGACGATTATCTGACCAAACCGTTTTCAGCCACGGAACTGCTGGCAAGAATCCGGGTGGCATTCCGCCATTATTATAAAGGAACCGCGGCAAAGGAACAGACCTCCTTTGAAGTTGGAGGCCTGAAACTGGATCTTCACAAGCGGGCTGTTTTTCTGGAAGGAAAAGTTCTGCATTTAACGCCTATGGAATATCAGCTTCTCGCCCTGCTGTTTAAAAATATGGGCCGGGTTCTGACGACAAGCTATATCATCAAAGAAATATGGGGAGAAGGCTACGGCAGGGATACCCAGGCACTGAGAGCCCTGATGGCAGCACTCAGGAGAAAAATAGAGAAGACGCCGGCCAATCCGAGATATATTCTGACAGAGATTGGGGTAGGCTACCGTCTGGTGGATGAGTGATCAGAGCTGCTTTGGACAGAGGTACCGGACCAGCCCTTTGCTGTGGCTGCCGTATTCAATCGCCTCTGCGGGACAGCGGCAGATACATGCCATACAGTGTGTGCATCTGTCTTTCCATACAGGTTTTCCTTCTTTTATATCGATATTCTTTAACGGACAAATCCTTTCACACATGCCGCAGGATGTACACCTGTCTGTGGCATAAAACTTTTTTGCGTGTATGACGGCAGGATAATAGATGTCATTCACGATACTGCTGCTTAGTCTGTCTTTTAATGTGACCGCGGGCTGTGCATACGCTTCTCTGTTTTTTATCAGACGGGCCGCTTCGTCCAGTACAGGTTCGGCTTTCGCAATGATCTCCAATGCTTCATTTTGCTCCGGCGCTTCAAAAAGCGCAATATAGTTCTCCGGCATGACCACGGGGATACATCCTTTAAAAGAGAGGCCTTTCTTTGAACACAGTTTCCTGACATATTTGCCCGCGTTTCCTATGCTTCCGCCGCATGTCATGACAAAGTAAATATCTTTGGCGCCCTTTAATTCTGTTTTTGACAGCCATTCCTGTAAAATCCGGGGGATTCTCCATCCATAGGTGGGAGTGACAATGACCCATGGAGTCTCTGAATTTATTTTGCTGCAATCATTTCTTCTTATTTTATGAAAGAGATTTACAGCCTCATCCTGTAATTCTGCTGCAATTCTTTTTGCCGCATATTCGCTGTTGCCTGTTCCTGAAAAATATAAGATCATAATATTTTCTCCTGCCTTTCACCGGCTATATTATGGCTGCTGCATTCGATACTCTCATAAATAAGATTGATCAGTCCGGCTATGGTTTTCCAGCGGGTTTCATCCAGACTGATATAGTAATAATTTTTTGTTCCTTCTTTTCTCATGGCCACAATGTCTGCCTCCTTTAATATTTTCAGATGGTGGGAGACAGACGGCCTGGTTAAATGGGTCTTCCGGGCAATTTCTCCGACACGGATGCCGGATAAGTCACTCTCTAACAGCACCATCAGGATCAGTTGTCTCGTCTCATCTCCGATGGCAGTAAATGCATCTTTGCATTCGCTGAAACCCTGTACAATCTGACTTAATCTTTTTTCACAATCTTTATCCATATCCTGGCCCTTTACATATATTTCACATCTAATGCTTCACGCCGGGCAGAGCGGAGAAATTTTACATCCGGATATCCCAATACCAAAGTCATTGCAGCATGTTTTCCTTTTGGAATTTTCAATGCTTTCCTGATCTTCCCTGAAATGTTTGCGGCAGTCGTAAAGAAGCCGCTGTACAGCACACCAAGTCCATTGGCTTCTGCAATAAATTCCATGTTCTGGGCGGCAAGCAGGCCGTTTGTTTTATCTTTTGCCAATATTACGATGACAATGGGTGCCTGGAAGAAGAAAAAATGATCATGTATCTTGTTATTTCTGGCCATTGGACTGAACAAATCTGCCAGAGGCTTGACTTTTCTGAACAGGCGGACAGCCATCTGCTCCAGTTCCTGCTTTTTTTATTTAGAACGACGAAGGATACGTCCTGCATATTTTTAGCCGTATGGGTAAGCCTCCCTGCTTCCAGAATCTGAGCGATCACAGCATCCGGTATTTTTTTATCTTTAAACCGTCTGACTGTCCTCCTGAACCGAATGACATCCAGGACTTCATCGGGGTTTAGACGCACGGATTTCGTCTGCGGATATTGTTTCGTATGGAAGCCGGTAACTGTGACAGCTTCTTTCGGGCATACCGAGGAACAGTGTCCGCACATCAGACAGTCCTGCAGTAAGATACCGGCTTTCTTGTTTTTCATTATAATATTGTGTTCGGGGCACGTCTTTGCGCATAACCCGCAGCCGATGCATTTTTCGGCATTTATTTTGACTTTATGTTGTGGCGTAGGTTTCTTTCCTTTCGTTAAAGATTATGAACCATTATAGCAAATAAGATACGGATTTCAACATCGGTAAAGAAAGGCGTTACCATTGTTTTTGCTGAATTCTCACAGAATTCTCACAGTCTTCTGCTGTTCCTCACATCGGCTTCACAGATTTTTCTTTATAATAAAATCAGAAAGAAAGGAAAGGAGTTTGATAGTTATGTTCAATCATAAAATAGAAAGAGACGGACTGAGTATATTATGTAAAGATGTAAGATATCTCATGGAAAATAAAGAGTACGATATCTGTCAGGAAAGAATTACGGAGGCTATGAAGGTGTATCCGCATGCGCCCCAGCCCCATAATCTGATGGGAATCCTTCTGGAGAAAAACGGGGAGCACGGAAATGCCATGAAACATTTCAGAGCCGCCTGGGCCCTGGACCCGACCTATATACCCGCAAGAAGGAATATGGAACGGTTCTGCAATCTTTATCCGAAAGGCGCATGTGCTTTTGACGAATCAGACTGCCGAAAGGAAGATAAACGGACCAGATATGAGGCGGTCTATGACGAATACGGAGTAGGCCACATGGTTAGGAAAGAACTGGCATGATTCATAGCCTGCCGGTGATTTTCAAGCATGAGTTATTGACTATTATTTCCGTCACGCTTTGAAATGCGTTCCTCCAATAGTGCTAAACAACTATCGTTGGACGGTTCCATTTGTTTAATGAATATTTATCCAGTAGATATTACATCCATTTTGACCAGTTTGGAGGCCTTGCATTCGAAGAGATGTTAGTTTTTCTTCTTTCAGAAAAGGCTCGGAGGTGGTGTGCAAAGCACAGTGAGGCCGCCCCCCGCGCCAGCGAGTTCCGAGCGGGCCACCGCAGAGACTTTACTGAAAGTTAGAAAATCTTACATCTCTGAGACAGCAAGACGGAAAACTGGTCAAAATGTCATATATGCTGCTCCGTTATCACTCACTGCGCAAAACAGCGGCTGTCCGAACCCGGGAAAATCTGATATAATAATGATAACAGTCGATGCAGTGTGAAGAGGAAAGGTGGTTATGCTTTTATGGAAACAGTGACACTTTCAAACGGAAAGCAGATGCCGGCGGTCGGGTTCGGAACATGGAAGGCGCCCAGTGACGAGATCACGGTGAATGCAGTAAAGACAGCCGTTGAATGCGGATATACTCATATCGACGCGGCGGCAGCTTACCACAATGAGATCTGGGTGGGCAAAGGAATCAGGGAGAGCGGGATCAAACGGGAAGACTTATTTTTGACAAGCAAACTTTGGAACGATGATCACGGATATGAGTCCACACTGAGGGCATTTGAGAATACGATTACGGATCTTGGCGTGGATTACCTGGACCTGTATCTGATCCACTGGCCGGTGCCTGTAAAGTTCCATGACGATTATATCGAAAAGAACCGGGAGACATGGAAAGCCTTTGAGGAACTCTACAAGGCAGGAAAGGTGAAAGCTATCGGTGTCAGCAACTTTAAGCCCCATCACATCGATGAGATCCTCGAAGTATGCGAGATCCCCCCAATGGTCAATCAGATAGAGTTTCACCCAAGCTGTCTGCAGAAAGAGACCAGGGCATACTGCGAAGAAAAAAATATTATCGTAGAAGCCTACAGCCCTCTGGCGAACGGAAAAGTCTTTCAATGTGAGGAGATCAGAGAAATAGCAGAGCGCTGCGGTGTGAGTGCTGCACAGCTCTGTGTGAAGTATGCACTGCAGCATAATACGGTGCCGCTCGTAAAAAGCGTGACCAGGGAAAGGATTAAGGATAATTTAAAGCTTGACTTTACGATCAGTCCTGAAGATATGAAGATTCTGGATGAGGTTTCCACCTGTGAAGGTTCTTACAGAGACAGCGACCACATTGATTTTTAAAATGATATGAGTTTTTGGTAAGGGAATAATTGAGAATGACTCTCAGTTATTCCCTTGTTTTTTTTGAAAAGGATGATATGATGTTGATAGTTAGTTAAAACTAACCATCGCGCGGTGTAAAAATGAAGCAGGTGTGACATGGGAGAGAAAACCTTATCAGATTTAATCGTAGAGCAATGTGCCCCGACTTTGGCGGGGATGAAATGCGGCAGCTTGTTTAACTACCGTTATCAGGGAACTACGGCTGCAAGACAGGAAATCCGCAGCTGGAATCAACGGCTGAATCCATGCGGGCTGTATCTGGAAGAACTGAAATGGAGAGAAGAGTCGGTGTTGGTTTATGTATACCGTAGAAAAGACCTGGATCAGAGACTCCGGGAGGAAGGAATTGCTGAGCTGCTCTCTGATTTCGGCTATTCCGGAACAGAGGCCGGAGACTGTCTGAGTCATCTGAAAAGCAGGCTTTTGGCAGATGATTTTCCCCATGAGATCGGTGTGTTTTTGGATTATCCGCTGGGGGATGTTCTTGGATTTATTGAGAACAGAGGGATGAACTGCAGGCTCTGCGGAATGTGGAAGGTTTACTGCGATCAATGTGAAGCACTGAAACTATTTAAAATATATAAAAAATGTAAAGAAGTCTACTGGAAATTGTATCAGCAGGGCAGGGGTATCTTGAAGATGACCGTTGCAGCTTAGAAAGGAGCTATCATGGCAAAAGTATACATCGCATTTTGGAGCGGCACAGGCAATACAGGAATCATGGCGGAGGCCATCGCAGAGGGGGTCACGGCGGCAGGAGGGACTCCGGAATTTGTAGATGTGGAATCAGTCTCTGCGGACACACTGAAAGATGCAAAGGCATTTGCACTCGGCTGCCCGTCAATGGGAGCAGAACAGCTGGAAGAATCGGCAATGGAGCCTTTTGTCGAGGAAGTGGAAGCTTTTGCTTCAGGAAAGCAGATCGCACTTTTCGGCTCCTATGGATGGGGTGACGGAGAATGGATGAGGGACTGGACAGACCGCATGAAATCTGCAGGAGCATCTGTTGTTGACGGAGAGGGACTGATTGCCCATGAAACTCCGGACGACGACGTAAAAGCAGACTGTGTAAGACTTGGAAAAACCCTGGCCCAGCTGGCCCAATAGAAGCGATAACAAGTGCCGGAGCCGGTTTCACCGGCTCCTTTTCAAACAGAGGAGGTTCCTTATGAGTGTTGTGATCATTGGAGGACACGACCGGATGGTCTGTCAATATAAAAGAATCTGCAAAGAGTATAACTGCAAAGCAAAAGTGTTTACTCAGATGAGTGCAAAACTGGGAAAACAGGTAGGAAGTCCTGACTTAGTTGTTCTGTTCACCAATACAGTTTCCCATAAGATGGTGAAATGTGCCCTCTGTGAGGCGAAAAGGAGCAAGGCCAAAATCGTCCGGTCACACAGCAGCAGTGAGGCGGCGCTGGAATCAATCTTAGAACAGTGTTCCTGAGAAAAGGATGCAGGGAGTTGAAGTGGCTTGCCCACTTTGTTCATGAATCCTTACAAGAAGTGTAAGTGTTATTCAGAAGCGTTATTTTGTATAATTAAGTCAGAAAGGCAATCAAGTCTTGTGGCTGATAGAAAGGATACAAAATGACCGGAAAAAAATTAGAAATAGAATCTCTGACAAAGTATTATGGGAAGAAAGAGAATATAACAAAGGCTCTGAATGGAATCAGTTTCCAGGTTGTGGACAGTGAGTTTATCGGTATCATGGGCAGCAGCGGATCGGGAAAGACGACTCTTTTAAACTGCATTTCCACGGCTTCAAACCCAACTGGCGGCAGGATTCTTTTAAAAGGACAGGACATCAGTAAGTTTACCAGAAAAGAGCTGGAAAACTACAGAGGGAGGCAGATGGGATATTTGTTTCAGAACTTTGAACTGATTGACAATATGACTGCGGCAGAAAATATTCTGCTGCCGGCTGCCATCCATAATGCAGGCAGGATGAAGCACCGCCTGAAGGAATTGGCCGTCTGCCTTGATATAGAGGATATTCTTGGAAAGTTTCCTTCGGAACTGTCCGGCGGGCAGAAGCAGCGGGCCGCAGCGGCCAGGGCGCTCTTGTTAAACCCAGAGATTCTGCTGGCGGATGAACCCACAGGGGCACTTGATTCTAAAAATGCCAGGCTGCTGATGCAGAAGCTTTCTGATCTGAACAGGGAGCAGAAGGCCACGATCCTTATGGTGACCCATGATGCCAATGTGGCCAGCTATTGTTCTAGGATCCTTTTTATTCAGGACGGAGTAATTTTTCATCAGCTGAGGAAAAGGGTTCCGGCGGAATCCAGACAGGAGTTCTATGACAGGATCATAGCAGTCATGGCTCAGCTGGGAGGGGGAAGTGCCAATGTTCTTTGAGACCGTCAGAAAAAATAGCAGGAAAAACAGAAAAGAAAACGGGCTGCTGTTTGTATCTCTTATCGTTTCCATTGCTGCATTTTATATTATTCTGTCTCTTGAAAATCAGGATGTGATGGTATTTTTGAAAAAAATGGAGAGCGATGCCGTCCAAAAGCTGCTGCTTCTGATTCCTGTTCTTTATGGGATCTCTCTTTTTTTCCTGTTTTTTCTCGTGTATTTTTCAGACAGATACCGAATGGAGCAGAGGAGCCATGAAATGGGCATCTATCTGATGTTTGGAATGGGTCGGAGGAAATTGTTTGCCATGCTCCTTGCTGAGGATATCTGGAACAGTATCCTGTCGCTTGCCGCAGGTATCCCCATAGCGGTCCTTCTGTCAGAGCTGATCAGTATGATCACGGCAAAAGCGGCGGGGATGGGAATTGTGGGGCATCGTTTTACATTTTCGCTTTCCGCTGCACTGTGGACTGCTGCCGGATATTTTGCCGTCAGGCTTACTGCACTGCTTTTTCAGAGTATAAAGACCGTCCGAAAAGAGATCACACAGCTGCTGTCCCAGTCACAGGATAAGAGGCACAGGGATCACAGGACTTGTTTCACAGCTATACAGCTGGCAGCGGGATTTTTTATGCTGGCAGCGGCCTATCTCCGGGCCCTGAAGGTAAATGCGTGGAGATCACCTGGAGAAATGGCTGTGATTATGGTACTGGGTATCGGCGGGACCTTCCTTATTTTCAGGGGGATAGGAATTGTATTTGATATGTACCTAAAGCAAAAAGACAGCAATAAGGGACTGGCCGTTTTTACATTCCGTCAGATCCAGGAGACGATCGTTCTGAGGCCGGATTCCATAGCGGTGTCCTCTATGCTTATGCTGGCTGCGTTCTGCTGTTTTGGATATGGATGTGCCATCGGCGTAAACTCTGGTCTCAATAACCGTCATGTCATTGACTATACTTTTGAAGGAGAGCCGGGACAGATCAAAAGAGAGCTGAAACAGCTGAATCTGGATGAATTTACAGAGGAATCATTCCAGGTGAAAACAGGTCCGTTTAAGGGGAACAAATCAGAGGGAACTTTTTCCGGAGCGGAACTTTACGAAGCCGTAAAGGCGCAGGAGGACTCTCAGGGCAGAGAAGTTCTTCTAAACAATCTCCAATATTTTGATGAACCCTACCTGATCTCCTTATCCGGATATAACCGAATTCTAAAGCTGAAGGGAGACGAGCCGCTCCGTCTGAAAAGCCGTCAGGCTGCTCTCTATACCAGCAGGGAATATTCAAATGGGGATATCGACAGGACAATGAAGTCTGCGCTGAAAACACGGCCCGCTGTGGAAATGAACCACGAAAGATATGAACTGTCCAAAACATACTGTCAGGAAAACATCGTCACGGACCGTTCGATTACGATCAGCTATGGATTGGTCGTTCCTGATCCGGTATTTGAACAGCTGACAGAAGGGCAGTTTCATTCGTACTGGAATATAAAGCTCAAGGATTCTGTTGTCCGGAAGAAAGGGCTGATGCAAACCATGACAGATATCAACACCCGGCTGGACAAAACTTCCCTAAAGTATGAAAGCTATTTAAAGAGCATGGGCAGGCAGCTGTTTTATACGGCGGCAGCCAGTTATACAACCATTTATCTGGGGGTCATCTTTCTTCTTATCGCAAATACGGTGCTTGGCGTGCAGTTTCTGATGCATCAGCAGCAGACGAAAAAGAGATACCGGACGATTCTTCGTCTCGGATGCCGCTGCAAATATTTGTGCGAGTCTGCCAGGAGACAGATCAGATGGTTCTTCCTTCTGCCCATATCCGCCGCCGCTTTCGGAAGCCTGTTTGGCATTCGGTCCATGGCCTCAGGCTTTGCTGCATCTGACATGCGGGGAAGAGAAGGAATTCTTACAGCGTCAGCAGTGCCTGTAATTCTGCTTGTGTGTGTGATAGAATTAGGATATATTGTGGCCGTCATGAAAATGAGCGACAAACAGATCCTCCGGCAGACAAAGCTTAAGAGGGACGACGGCTGAAAGGCGGATAGCGTGAAAAAGATTGTGATTGCAGAAGATGACGTATTTATGAGGGAAGAACTTGCTTCGATTCTTATGAAGGAGGGCTATGAGACGGACTGTCTTGCGGACTTTTCCGATGCGGCCAGGAAGATTCTCAGTCTGTCTCCTGATCTGGTGCTGCTGGATCTGAATCTTCCGGGAATCACGGGCTTTGAGATATGCAGATCCATCAGGAAGATAAGTACAGTGCCAGTTCTTGTGCTGACCAGCCGGGATCAGTTAAAGGATGAACTGCATGCCCTTAAGCTGGGGGCAGATGAATATCTGACAAAGCCTTGTCACAAAGACAGGCTGACCGCCCGGATTTTAAACCTGCTCCGAAGATATGAGGACAGAGACCGCTTTGCGGAGATTCAGGGAGTCAGGCTGGACCGCCAGACTTTTACGGTGTATATGAATGGACAGTCGGCGGTACTGCCTGAAAATCAGGGAAAGATCATGGAACTGCTTCTGCTGCATGCGGGAGAAACTGTGACAAAATCCATGCTGTCAGAGAGATTATGGGGAACCACAGAGTATATCGATGAAAATGCACTTCAGGTGAACATGACAAGAATAAAGAAAACCATAAGAAAACTTCATATCCCTTATAGAATAGAGACAAGAAGAGGGATAGGGTACTGCCTTACAGAGATCGGAGAAAGCGATGACTGACAGATGGAAGCAGATTTTATTAAAATACAAAGAATGGTTTGTGTTTACCATGGTTCTTTGTCTCGTATTCTGTATGTTTCTCTGGCTCTCAGACATTGGCAGCTTTTATGCCATCCTGCCTTCGGTGATTTTGGCTGCCGTAATCTTATACGTATTTATGGGTCTCTGGCTGGACAGAAGGGACAGGAAAAAAGAAAAGGACTTTATGCGGTTCCTGGAGAAGCCCGGAAGTTCTCCAAATGAGATAGAACTTTTATCTATGAATGACAGGGAAATACAGGCGATGGGACTCATAGGAGAGCGCATTGAAATGCTGGACCATAAGATCCGGGATCAGGAGGCGGATCTTGCGGAGTATGAGGAGTATATTGAATCATGGGCCCATGAGATCAAAACTCCGCTGGCGTTGATGACCTTTGTTCTGGATAACCGAAATGATGAGATGTCTTCTGCTGCTTACAGGAGGCTTGAGTATGTGCAGACCAACATAGAAGAAAATGTCGAGAGAATGCTGTATTACGCAAGGATAAAAAATGTATGTACAGACTATGTATTTGAACAAGTATCTCTTTCTGATATATGCGGGGAAGTGCTTTGCGGATATGAAAATCTGCTGAAGGAACAGAAGATCCGTGTCATAAATGAAGTGGAAGATTTACATGTTCTGTCGGACAAAAAAGGTCTTTCTTTCCTGATCCGTCAGGCAGTGAGCAATTCTTTGAAATATGCCGGGCAGAAAGCAGAAGCATCTTTTTTGAAGCTGTATACAAAGCGTGATGCAGAAAGCGGGGATGTAACACTGGCAGTCAGGGACAATGGAATCGGAGTAAAGCCCTGGGATCTTCCCTTTCTTTTTGAAAAGGGATTTACCGGAGACACAGAGGAAAAGAGAAAGAATTCCACCGGAATGGGACTTTATCTGGCAAAACAGACGGCGGACAGCCTGGGAATACAGATTGAGATCCCGGAGGATTACACAGAAGGATTTGAGATTATATTTCGGTTTTGTAAAGTTTAGGATAAGTGACAGGTAAAAGAGAGCCGCAGACAGTCTGTGAAATTGTCTGCGGCTCATTTTCTATTTCGTCAGCATCTGCATGATCTTGTTGCTGCGTGCGATAAATTTGGTCATCTGGTCTGCAGGGAGCTGTTTGTTGCTCAAAACTGCCAGGTCATACAGCTGTTCGCAGATGATCGGTGTATTCTCTGCGTCCCCGTGTTCAAACAGGTACTGCACCAGCTGGTTGTTGGCATTTAAGGTCAGGGATTCTGCTCCTCCGAACATGGCCGGGTCCATGCCTGCCATGCCGTACATCTTCATCATGTCCTGCATCCGGCGGCTCTCCTCGGATAAGGTAATGACGGCAGATATGTCCTCGTTTTTCAGTTTGTCCACATGGACATCCAGATTCTCTTTTCCGAGAGTCTTTCTAAATAGTTCTGTCAGAGCAGTCGTGATATCGGTGAGATCCTCTTCGGAATCCTCTTTCAGTGCGCCTTCCACATCCGCATCGATCCGTTTGAACGCCAGGTTCTGGCTCTGCTGTTCTAACTGGGAGATAAATGCAGAATCAATATTGTGCTTCAGAATCACGGCATCCAGACCCTGTTCCTTAAACATGTTGATATACTGGCTCTGCTGTACTTCGTCCGTGATGTAGTAGATGGTTGTCTTGTCTTTCTCATCAGCCGGTGCCGGAGCCAGATCACTGAGGGTTAAATATTTCTGGTCCATGTTCTTAAACAGAATATAATCTTTGATCTTTTCTCCGAATTTCTGGTCCTTGATATAGCCGAATTTAATGAACGGGCTGATATCATCCCAGTATTTTTCATAGGTTTCCCGATCAGTCTTACACATGCCGCTCAGTTTATCCGCAACCTTCTTGGAAATATAGTCGGAGATTTTTTTCACAAAGCCGTCGTTCTGGAGCGCACTCCTTGAAACGTTCAGCGGCAGATCCGGACAGTCGATGACACCTTTTAAGAGCATCAGGAATTCAGGGATGACTTCCTTGATGTTGTCGGCGATGAATACCTGGCTGTTGTAGAGCTTGATCGTTCCTTCGATGGAGTCATACTCTGTGTTGATCTGAGGGAAGTATAAAATTCCTTTCAGATTAAACGGATAGTCCATATTCAGGTGAATCCAGAACAGAGGCTCTTTAAAGTCAGCGAATACTTTATGGTAAAATGCCTTGTATTCTTCGTCCGTGCAGTCGTTCGGGTGTTTCATCCAGAGCGGATGAGTATCGCTTAAGGATACCGGGCGCTTATGGATTTTTACCAGATCTTTTGCGGGAGAGACCTCCACCGTTTCTTTCTCACCGTTTTCATTTTCTTTCTCTTCGGTTTTTGCATCCTCATGGATGTGCTCGACAACCACGTCTTCTTCAGTCAGTTCTGATTCGTCGATCGTCTCATATTCCTGTTCTTTGCCCGCATCAGTCAAAAAGATTTCCACAGGCATGAAAGAACAGTATTTTTGAATGACTTCCTCAACTTTTGATTCGTTGGCAAACATCAGGCTGTCTTCATTTAAAAACAGTGTGATCTGAGTTCCGACCTGATCCCGGACGCCGTCTTCGATGTCATATTCTGTACCGCCGTCGCATTCCCAGTGTACCGGGACTGCCCCTTCTTTGTAGGAGAGGCTGTCGATATAAACTTTGTCGGCTACCATAAATGCAGAATAGAAGCCAAGTCCGAAATGTCCGATGATCTGGTCCTGATCTGTCTTATCTTTATATTTCTCTAAAAATTCTGTGGCTCCTGAAAACGCGATCTGTGTGATGTATTCTTCGACTTCTTCAGCCGTCATACCAAGGCCGGTGTCGACGAACTTCATTGTTTTTTCTTTTGCGTCTACGATGACTTCGATTTTTTCTTTGTGGCCTTCCGGAAATTCGTATTCTCCCATGGAGGACAGTTTTCGAAGTTTTGTGATAGCATCGCATCCGTTGGAGATCAATTCCCTGACGAAGATGTCATGATCGGAATACAGCCATTTTTTAATGATTGGAAAAATGTTTTCACTGTTAATTGAAAGGTTACCATGTTTTTGTGCCATGATATACACACTCCTTTGCATTGATTTTCTATTGACAGGTTTAATTTTCAATTCTTCGGCAGAGCAGGAATCTGCCGTTCTGCATAATATTGTAGAGCCACAGAAAGGGAAAGTCAAGAGAAAATTAGCACTCGATTAATATGAGTGCTAACAATTCTGCCGTGAATAGTCCTGATTGATTTGAGCCATCCTAAAAAGAAAAATAAATGAAGGGAGGGATTTTAGTGGATACAATTTGGGAAAAGACTGTGGATATGCCTTCTTTCCCGCCTTTTCAGGGGAGAAAAAAAGTTGAAACTGCAGTGATCGGCGGAGGCATGGCCGGGATTCTGACAGCGTATCTCTTGTCATTGGAGGGTAGAGAGGTTCTCGTTTTGGAGGCAGACAGGATCGGCAGCGGACAGACAAAGGGGACTACGGCAAAAATTACAGTTTCCCATGGTCTTATCTACCAAAAGCTGATCCGTGAAGTCGGAAAGGAACAGGCCAGGCAGTATGCGCTGATGAACCAGGCTGCGGTGAGAAAATACAGGGAGCTGATCAAGGATCATCAGATCGACTGTGATTTTAAAGAGTGTTCCTCCTATTTATATTCCAAATATCAGGAGGAGGCGCTGAAGGAAGAAGTCCGCGCGGCACAGTCATTAGGACTTCCGGCCGATTATACGTCACAGACAGAACTTCCATTTTCCGTGAAAGGGGCGGTCAGGTATACCGGACAGGCCAGATTCCATCCGCTGAAATTCTTAAAAGCAGCGGCGGAAGGGCTGGAGATATATGAACAGACCCTTGTCACAGACGTGGAAGGAAATAAAATTATCATGGACCAGGGAACTGTTGAGGCGGAGAATATCGTCTTTACGACCCATTATCCCATCATGAACCGGCCCGGATATTATTTTCTGCGGATGCATCAGGAAAGGAGCTATGTTCTGGCTCTCACGGGAACCGATCATATAGAAAATATGTATCTGGGAGTCGATCCAAATGACGGCCTGTCGTTCCGGTCTTACGGGCCATATTTATTATTTGGCGGCGGCGGTCACAGGACGGGAGAGAATCTTTTGGGAGGGCAGTATCAGATGCTTGAGTCTAATGCCCGACAGTATTGGGAAAACTGCCGGGTGGAAAGCGCCTGGTCCGCACAGGACTGTATGACCATTGATTCCATTCCGTACATTGGATATTACTCTTTTTCAAAGACGGGATGGTATGTGGCATCAGGATTTAAAAAGTGGGGAATGAGTTCTTCCATGGCATCGGCTCTTTTGATTACAGATTATATTATTGAAAAGAAGAATGCCTTTGCCCATGTTTTTTCACCTCAGAGGCTTCATCTGAAAGCTTCAGCCAAACCGCTGGCAAAAGAGGGGATGGAGACTGCCAGGAACTTTGTGCTGGAGAGAATGAAGATTCCGGATGAAGCGGCAGCGCATCTTAAAAAGGGACAGGGCGGCGTGATCGAATACGAAGGGAAAAAGGCCGGGGGATACAGAGACGAAAAAGGAAGTGTTCACGTGGTTTCTCTGACCTGTCCGCATCTGGGGTGCATCCTTAAATGGAATCCGGAGGAATTAAGCTGGGACTGTCCATGTCATGGTTCCAGATTTGACTATAAAGGAAATTTGATTGACAATCCAGCAAAGGAGGATTTAACACATGAAAAACCCGAATGCATTTCAGGGTACAAAAAGAAAGAATAATTATTTTGAAGGATGGTATTTAAAACACCAGAAAGGGGATCAGATGTTTTCGGTCATACCGGCTTATCATATTGACCGGGAAGGAAATGCATTTTCATCCCTTCAGGTGATTACAAAGGAACAGTCATGGTATTTTTCATGGAAGGCAGAGGCTTTCTGTGGTTCGAAACAGAAGTTTCATGTGGTCCTGGACACGGGAAGAGGAGAGGGTCCAGCAAGCATTTTCTCTGAGCGGGGGATTCTTCTCAATATCCATGAGGAAGGACTGAGCCTTGAGGGGAGGATCATTTATAAAAATATTCATCCTCTTTCTTCCGATATTATGGGGCCGTTCCGGTATGTGCCCGGAATGCAGTGCCGCCATGGAATCATCAGTATGCGGCATCAGCTTTTCGGAGAACTCACTTTGAACGGATATAAAATGAACTTTGATCAGGGGACAGGATACATTGAAAAGGACTGGGGCGGATCTTTTCCGGATGCCTACCTATGGTCCCAGAGCATATTTCCCGACAGCGGAAAGAACAGCCTGATGCTGGCGGCGGCAAAAATACCGATTGCAGGTCTTCATTTCGATGGCGTGCTGGCGGCGCTTCATTTATACGGAAAAGAATATAAGATGGGTACTTACCTGGGCGCTAAGGTAAAGACAGACTGGAAATCCAGAATCATCATCCGTCAGGGAGATTTAAAACTCCGGGCCCAGCTGCTTTCGGGAGAGGGAAATGAGCTTCTTGCGCCGGAACACGGGGCAATGGACCGGAGGATCAGAGAAAGTCTCTGCTGCAGAGTGAGATATACTTTTTGGGACCGGAAACTGAAAGTTCTCGATATGATCACAGACAGGGGAAGTTTTGAACAGAGCATAAAGGAGAAGTCATGAATCCGCATGTCGATGAGATCCTGAGGTTTTATGAGAGGCAGGGAAAGCCCGCGGGACAGGAAGAGATTCTTTCTGCTCTCCGGGAGATCCAGGAGGTGCTGGGATGCATCCCGAAAGCAGTACAGGAAGAAGCTGCCCTGCGGCTTGGAGTCAAGCCGTCCTTTCTGGCCGCGTTCGTAAAAAAGTATCCCGGCTTCAAGGAAGTTTCAGAAAAATATGAGGTTAAGGTCTGCACCGGCCCGTCCTGCGGGGCAGGAAAAGCCCTTGAAATATTGAGGGCTGTGGAAGCTGCCGGTGAGGAGAAAGAACGGGACCAGGGGATCTCCATTAAAATTGTGAAAGGCAGGTGTACCCGGCGATGCGGCAAAGGCCCTAATCTTATAATCAATGGGGTACTTCACCATCACATGACGCCGGACCAGGCGGCCGGGTTAATCCGCCGCCTGTAAGAGTGTTTCCAGGCTTTCTGCGTCAAAGACCGGGGCCTGACATGCTCCTCCCCGACAGAGGTAGCAGGATGTTTTATCAGCAAGAACCGGATATTCTTTCGTGAACGGAGCAATGGCAGCCAGTGTATCTTTGTTTTGTTCTGTTTTGACCAGCACGGTGAAGTCGTTCATCTGAGGTTTGGAGAGCAGTTCCATGAATTTTTTGGGAAGGCTCTCTTTTTTTGTTGTGATGACCAGCTGTCTGGACGGATGAAACTGGGAAGACAGCACGGACAGAGCATAACAGTAAGCAGAAGGATGGACAGACAGCTCGGGGGAAAAATAAGAAAAAGTCTGATCCATGCAGTCTCTGTATATGGATTTTCCGGTTATTTTAGACAGGATAAAGAGTACATGGAGGGCAGCGGAGTTGCCGGAAGGCATGGCGCCGTCATAGAGTTCTTTCGGTTTTAAGATCAGGGCCTCGCTTTCGCTGGAATAGAGGAAAAAACCGCCGTGTTCCCGGTCAAAAAACAGAGAGATCATGAGATCTGCCGCCTGTACCGCCTTTTCAAGATATTCTTCCAGAAATGTAGAGCGGTAGAGGGAAAGCATGGACAGAGAATAAAAAGCATAGTCCTCCAGCTGGCCGTCGTAAGCCGCTTCACCGTCACACCACCGGAGAAACAGACGACCGTCATCTTTCCTTAAATGTTTGTCGAGGAAAGATTCTGCCTTCTGAGCGGCAGCAAGGAACTTCTCCCGCCCGAAGATCCGGGATGCCTTTGTAAGGGCAGAGATCATCAGACAGTTCCAGGAAGTCAGGATCTTTTTGTCTGTGGACAGGCTGGTCCGTTTTTTTCGGTAAAGATAAAGGGTCCTTTTCATCCTTTTCAGACCCTCGTGGTCATTCGGGAATGGAGACTGCTTGAGCAGATTCGGGATGCTTTTGCCTTCAAAATTTCCCCGGTCCGTAATATCATAGAGGGAGCAGAAAAGGCTGCCGTTTTCTTCTCCCAGAACGTGAAGGACTTCATCTCTGGTAAAAGTATAGTATTTTCCTTCTTCTCCTTCGCTGTCAGCGTCCTGGCTGCAGTAAAAGCCTCCATCGGGATGAGAAAGTTCATTCAAGACGCAGGATACGACGGCGTCGGCGATTTCCGGGAAGAGAGGATTCTCACAGCACGCGTAAGCTTCCGCATATGCCTCTAATAACAGTGCGTTGTCATACAGCATTTTCTCAAAATGGGGCACAAGCCAGCGGTCATCGGTAGAATAGCGGGAAAAGCCGCCTCCGATGTGGTCAAAGATCCCTCCCCGGTACATGCGAAGAAGTGTGTGCTCTGCCATAGCCAGGCTGTCTTTGTCACCGCACAGCTTGTATTGCTGAATCAGAAACAGCAGCACTGCCGGAGTCGGAAATTTGGGCGCCGTGCCGAACCCACCGTTGACGTTGTCAAAGGATGCATTAAGATCTGCCAGGGCCTGAGCCGGGACATCTTCTGACAGGGAAACAGTTTCTGACGGTCTTTGGTCTGTATTCAGGTGGTCTGTGATCTCATTTCCGATCTTTAAAAGGCGTTCCCGGTCCTGTTTCCATAAGAGAGAGATCCGGGGCAGCAGGTCCATGAGGCCTGTCAGATGGTATCGGGAAGTCTTAGGCAGATAAGTGGCTGCAAAAAACGGTTTCTGGTCAGGTGTCATAAAAACAGACATGGGCCAGCCTCCGGAACCGGTCATTGCCTGGCAGACAGACATATAGACGGAATCAATGTCCGGGCGTTCTTCCCGGTCTACTTTAATAGAAATAAAATGCTTGTTTAAAAGCTCTGCTACCTCATGGTCTTCGAAAGATTCCTCCTCCATTACATGGCACCAATGACAGGAGGCATAGCCGATACTCAAAAAAACAGGCTTGTCTTCTGCCCTGGCTTTTTCAAAAGCTTCGGAACCCCATGGATACCAGCGCACTGGATTATGAGCGTGCTGGAGCAGATAGGGTGATTTTTCATGGATTAAAAGATTTGGTTCAAAAATAGACATAAAAACTCCTTTCCAAGTAAGTGTGAGTTTTTCTCCACTATCTCCAGTCAGCTCTTGAAATGCTTCCTTATGATAGTGAAGAAAAACTATTGCAGAATGTTGCCTCCTG
The DNA here is from genome assembly GCF_003461725.1 of Anaerostipes sp. AF04-45. NCBI lineage: Bacteria > Bacillati > Bacillota > Clostridia > Lachnospirales > Lachnospiraceae > Anaerostipes > Anaerostipes sp. AF04-45. Next base: position 188,305 of record NZ_QTXQ01000005.1, on the reverse strand, counting down.
TTTGAAGAATTCTTTATCCAGCAGACATTATCTCCATTTTCTACATGATTGGAGTGAGGCATTCTAAGAGCCGAACGGAAATCATGTGGAAAATGTGATGCCTTTAGAATATGCAGTTCCTTTTTGTTTCATCCGGCTCAGGTTCTGTTATAATAGAAAGAAGAATAAAGGAGAAAAATTCATGGAATATTTTAAATACGGAGAACAGGAAATCGGGTACTTAAAATCGAGGGACCCGGTCCTGGGACAGGCTATTGACCGGATCGGATTTATAAAAAGAGAGGTTCACACAGAATTGTTTGCGGCGCTTGTGAATTCCATCGTGGGACAGCAGATCTCCACGAAGGCCCAGGAGACAGTCTGGAGGAGGATAAAAGACGGACTTTCGGATGTCACTCCCGAAAAGGTGGGGGAGTGTACAGAAGAAGAACTTCAAAGCTTTGGGATTTCTTTCAGGAAAGCAGGGTACATAAAAGCTGCTGCTGACAGAATTCTGAGCGGCAGTCTGGACCTTGAGGGCCTGAAAGAGGCCGGGGATGAACAGGTCAAGAAGGAGCTTACAAAACTGCCCGGAGTCGGGGTATGGACGGCGGAGATGCTGATGACATTTTCCATGCAGCGGCCGGATATCGTAAGCTATTCTGATCTGGCGATCCAGAGAGGGATGAGAATGCTTTACCATCACAGAACCATTACTCCCAAGTTATTTGCAAAATACGCGGGGCGGTACAGCCCCTATGGAACTGTGGCCAGCCTTTATCTGTGGGCTGTGGCAGGAGGTGCACTCCCGGAACTTAAAGACTATGCGCCGAAGAAAAAGAAATAAAACAACGATTGTAAGATTTTTTTCAGAATTGTATTCAATGAAATCTCAGAATTGGATGATACACTGTGGTTATCAAGAAAAAGAGGAGGAAGACTATGGCACAGCCCAAGATTTTAGTAGTAGATGATGACAAAGAGATTGTGGGAGCGATCAAAAAGCGTCTGGAACTGGAAGGATATGATGTAGTTCCAGCTTATAACGGCCTGGAGGCTCTGGATGTGCTCGTGGAGCAGGATATCCAGCTTCTGATCATTGACATAATGATGCCGGGTATGGACGGATTATCTGCTACCATGAAGATCCGGGAGAGTAAAAATATTCCGATCATCATCCTGTCTGCTAAGACGGAGGAGAGCGATAAGATCTTAGGACTTTCCATGGGGGCGGACGATTATGTCAGCAAACCTTTCCGGCCGGATGAGCTGATTGCAAGGGTAAAATCCCAGCTTCGCAGATATTTACAGCTCGGCAGCAAAGCGGCAGGGCCGGAAGATAAGAACCGGCTGATCCTTGGCGGATTGACGCTGGACCTGGACGGCAAATGCATTTATGTGGACGGGGAACCGGTGAAAGTCACAGCAACTGAGTTTAAAATTCTGAATTTGCTGATGAGGCATCCGGGCAGAGTTTTTTCCGCCGAAGAAATCTATGAAAGAGTCTGGGAAGAAGCGGCGTATGCAACAGAAAACACAGTGATGGTTCATATTCGGAGGATCCGTGAAAAGATTGAGATTGATCCGAAGAACCCAAAATATTTAAAGGTGGTATGGGGAATTGGATACAAAATGGAAAAAATGGATTAACAGCGGACTGATCGCTGCGGTGATCATCGCCATGGTGGGCGGAGTGCTGTTCGGCATCTATCAGATGCACACCATGGATAATTATAATGACGGACTGGATTTCACAACGATCAAAAAAGGTGAGCGGATGGAAGACTCCGATTACTATGTGCACGCCGTCCAGAGGATTTTAAACAAATGGGTGAAAGCGAATAATCTGATGGATCAGAATTATGATGATGTTGAATCAGAACTTCCGTCCAACCTTGAAAACGAGATTTTTGTAAAGGCAAAACTTACGATTCAGCCCTACGGCAAAAAAGCCGTGACGAAAGAATACGGTGCCGATGCCAAGACAGCAAGAAAACCTGTATTTAAGAAAAAGATCGTGATCAACAGAAACGATACGCTGGGGTATGGATTGAATCCCAACAAAAGCATAAGAGCAAAATATTCAAGCAATGCAAATATGGATGAGGCTTATTATGATTCCGAAGATAATACGATGTCACCGTCGGATTTTTACAATATCAGCGGAAACTCTATGAACAGGGGAAGCCTTTCCCTGCCACAGACATTTTTCATTGACGATGCAAAACAGCAGAGGCTGGAATCAGCAGTGATCGAAGTAGGCTTTTACGATGGGTATTATAACGCGCTGAATAAACACTATAAGACATTTCCTGATGTGAGGAAAGAAATGATGATCAAGCTGTCCATCTTATTGGGAGCAGAGGTATTGGGACTGCTTGCCCTGTCCGTGCTGTTTGCACTTCAGAAAAGCCGCGCACGCTTTTTTGAGAATATGGACCGTATCTGGTATGAGGTGATCCTATGCGTCATTGGCTTCGGCCTGTTCATGGGAACAGGAACAGTGGCGGCTGCATCCATCGGTGCTCTTCAGCAGGAAGAACTGATACCGATTATGACATTTGCGGGGATCGTACTGCTGATGATCGGGCTTGTACTTTCTGTCTGCCTGCAGACAACGGTCTGGCGCCTCAAGGAAGGGACATTTTTAGAACACACACTTTGTGTGGGTACGGCCCGGAGGTGGTACCGCAGGAACAGGCAGAGACGGGTGGCCGAAAAAGAAGCTCTGGAGTTTGCAGACCGTCTGGCTGTGGAACGGCTTTCGATCTACCGAAAAGGAAAATACCTCATGCTTGCAATTTTCTTTGCAGGGCTGTTTATGATCGGCTGGTCGCCTCTTCTGGCAGTAATCGCGCTCTGTGTCGGTGTACTTGGCATGAAATATCTGGGAGAACATTTTGATGAGGTTGCGAGACAGCAGAGGGATCTCGGAAAACTGATCCGGCAGATTGAAAGGATCTCTGAAGGAGATCTGAAAGCCGATGCAGACATACCGAAGGAATCCCTGTATTATAACGCGTCGAAACAGCTGAGCAACATCGGAAGCGGCCTGGACAAATCCCTCCAGGACCAGATGAAAGGGGAACGCATGAAGATCGACCTGATCACAAATGTATCCCATGATCTGAAAACGCCGCTCACGTCGATCATCAGCTATGTGGATCTTCTTGCAAGAGATGATTCACTTTCTCCTGAGGCGAGGGATTATGTGACCATATTGAATCAGAAAACAGAGAGACTGAAAAATACGATCGCTGATCTGTTTGAACTTGCAAAATCCACCAGCGGTGAGGCCAAGGTTACATTGGAGCCGATGGATCTTAAAAAACTGATGGAACAGACTCTGGAGGATATGAGCGATCAGATCAGAGAGTCCGGCTTTAAAGTGAAATTTCAGTGTGATGCAGAGCATACGAAATTTAAGGGGGATGTGAACCGCATGTACCGGGTAGTGCAGAATATACTGGAAAATGCACTGAAGTATTCCCTGAAAGGTACAAGGATTTTTGCCACGATCTCAAATCAGGGCAGCAGAGTCTGCCTGACGGTCCAGAATACGTCCGGTTATGAAATGGACTTTACGGAGGAGGAGATCATGGAGCGCTTTTACAGAGGAGAAAAATCCAGGACCAGTGAAGGAAACGGCCTGGGACTCTCGATCGCAGACAGCTTTACTGCAAACTGCAGGGGAGAATTTAAGATCGAGATCGACGGAGATCAGTTTAAGGCTATGATCCTGTTCCCGATCCTTCCGTAGGACACAAAGTTTTAAATGTAAGGACAATGACAGAAGTGCCATTCCATGCTATAATAACTTCATTGAAGAAAGGAATTTCTATGATGAAAAGACGTATTACATGCATGCTGCTGGCACTCTGTCTTTTGTTATGCGGGTGCAACATTGACGGCAAAAAGGACTATACAAAAACAGAAGATCTGGACGAGGCTACCCTTCAGGGCATGGCAAAGGATATCACGAAGGAGATGACACTGAAACAGAAGATCGGACAGCTCTTTATGGTATCCATGTACTCTCTAGACAGTTCGGGCAGCAAGAATCAGACAAAGGTTACAGCTTCCATGAAAAAGGCTATGAAGAAATATCCTGTGGGCGGGATTCTTCTGTTTTCAAAAAATGTAGATTCTGAGAAGCAATTAAAGCAGCTTACGAAGGATTTTCAAAGCGCTTCCTATGTACCGCTGTTTATAGCGGCTGATGAAGAGGGAGGCACTGTCTCGAGGATTGCCTCAAAGCTGCCGGACGCAGTCAGCCAGTATCCTGACGCCAAAGAAATCGGGGAGACCTACACAGACAAGCAGATCGCCAAGATGGGGAAGGAGCAGAGCAGACAGCTCAAGGCTCTTGGCATCAATATGAATCTGGCCCCTGTGGCTGATGTTCTCTCAAATGAGAACAACACTGAGGTTGGAAACCGGGCCTTTGGCTCTGATGCCAAGGAAGTGGCATCCATCGTTAAGACACTGGTGAAAAGTATGCAGAAGCAGCAGTTTTCTGCGACATTAAAACATTTTCCGGGAAGCGGCGACGCTCTTGGAGATACTCACAGAGGGGCAGTGGAGACGAAGCAGTCTATCCAGGAGCTGAGGAAAAAAGAGTTTCTTCCATTTGAAAGCGGTATGGATGCAGACGCTGACGCAGTCATGGTTTCCCACCTGATCCTTACCAATGTAACGGATGAAAAGGAGCCGTGCAGTTTAAGCGAGCGGGTAATATCGGACATTTTAAGAGATGAATTGGAATATGACGGTCTGATCCTGACCGACGCTATGAATATGAATTCCATCACAGATAACTATACTTCAGGAGAGGCTGCGGTGAAGGCGGTAAAGGCAGGCGTAAATATTGTCGTTATGCCGGAGAATCTGGGACAGGCGTTTAAGGCCGTGAGAAAGGCTGTAAAAAATGGGGAGATCAAGGAATCTGTCATAGATAAAGCTGTGAGAAGGATCATTTACACGAAGCTGAAAAGGGGCGTGATACCGCCGGATACCAACCTTCTTGAGGATGACTAATAATTTTTTTGTTTGTCGAAAAATAAAAATCAGTGCAGTAGAAAATATTGCACTGGTTTTTTATATGTGATACTATTTGTGAGGAAGCCTCCGGTTTGAGGCAATGCAGCAAAAGCAGAAGAATAAAGGAGATAAGACATGGAGAAACAGGAATTATTATATGAAGGAAAGGCAAAGAAAGTATTTACAACAGAAGATCCGGATTTATTAATTGTCGACTATAAAGATGATGCGACAGCGTTCAACGGAGAGAAAAAAGGAACGATTATCGGAAAAGGTGTTGTAAATAACCGCATGTCCAACTACATGTTCAAGATGCTGGAAGAAAAAGGTGTTCCGACTCACTATGTACAGGAACTCAGCGATCGTGAAACCGTTGTAAAAAAGGTAGAGATCGTACCTTTGGAAGTGATTATCCGCAACGTGGCGGCAGGAAGCTTTTCTAAAAGACTTGGAATTGAAGAAGGGTTTGAATTGTTAGAGCCAACCCTTGAGTTCAGCTACAAAGATGATGATCTTGGAGATCCATTGATTAACGAATATTTTGCTTATGCTATCGGTATTTCCAACCGCAAAGAAGTAGAACGTATCACAGAGTATGCATTTAAAGTAAACGAGGCATTGATTGAGGAATTTAAGAAGATAGGCATTAAACTGGTTGACTTTAAGATTGAATTCGGCCGTTATAAAGATGAGATCATCTTAGCAGATGAGATTTCTCCGGACACATGCCGTCTTTGGGATTTAGAGACAAACCAGAAATTAGACAAAGACCGTTTCCGCAGAGATTTAGGGGACGTGGAAGAGGCATACGAAGAAGTATACAGAAGACTTGGCTTATAATTTATTCTTAAGAGAGGCTTGAAAATGGACATAGAACGTTTTGACAAGTTAGGAGAAGAGTGCGGCGTCTTCGGAGTCTATGATTTTGACGGCAATGACGTGGCTTCTACAATTTATTATGGTTTATTTGCGCTTCAGCACCGGGGACAGGAGAGCTGCGGAATCGCGGTTTCCGATACCAACGGTCCGAAAGGGAAGGTTTCTTCCAGAAAAGGTATGGGACTATGTAATGAAGTCTTTACTCAGGAATCGTTAGGCGAACTGAAAGGCGATATTGGTGTCGGCCATGTCAGATATTCTACTGCAGGACAGAGCTGTCCCGAGAATGCGCAGCCGCTCGTATTAAATTATGTCAAAGGTACTCTGGGACTGGCCCACAATGGTAATCTGATCAATGCGCTGGAGTTAAGGCATGAACTGGAATATTCCGGGGCTATTTTTCAGACAACCATAGATTCTGAAGTGATCGCTTATCATATTGCCCGGGAGAGGGTCAATACCCACAGCGTGGAAGACGCAGTGGCAAAGGCCATCCGCAAGATAAAGGGCGCATACTCTCTTGTGGTGATGTCTCCAAGAAAGCTCATCGGGGCAAGAGATCCATATGGCTTTAAGCCGCTCTGCATCGGAAAGAGAGATAATGCCTACATCCTGGCATCTGAGACCTGTGCTCTGGATACGGTAGGGGCTGAGTTCGTCCGGGATGTGGAGCCGGGTGAGATCGTTACGATCACAAAAGACGGCATTCAGTCAGACTGCAGTATGTGCCTTCCAAAGGGAGAAGCCGCCAGATGTGTTTTTGAATACATCTATTTTGCGCGGCCGGACAGCTGTATTGACGGAGTCAGCGTGTACCAGTCAAGGCTTCAGGCGGGAAAGTATCTGGCGATTGATTCACCGGTGGATGCGGACATCGTTGTGGGTGTGCCGGAATCCGGCAATGCCGCTGCACTGGGCTACTCTCTGGAATCGGGAATTCCTTATGGAACAGCTTTTGTGAAAAATACTTATGTGGGACGGACATTTATTAAACCGAAACAGAGCAGCCGGGAGTCCAGCGTGCAGGTTAAGCTGAATGTCTTAAAAGAATCTGTGAGAGGAAAGAGAGTCATCATGATCGACGACTCTATCGTCCGGGGTACAACCAGCGACCGGATCATCTCCATGCTCAGAGAGGCGGGAGCCAGTGAGGTCCACGTAAGGATCAGTTCACCGCCTTTCTTATGGCCGTGTTATTTCGGGACCGATGTTCCTGCCAGAGAGCAGCTGATCGCGTATAACCGAAGCATTGATGAAATTTGTGATCTGATCGGAGCGGACAGCCTGGGCTACTTAAAGACTGAGAGATTGGAACAGCTCTCTGAGGGGCTGCCGATCTGCAAAGGCTGTTTTACGGGAGAATATCCGATGGAACCGCCGAAGGATAATATCCGCGGAGATTACGACAAATAAGGAGAAGAATTCATGAACGATAAATATCAGAGCCCCTTATCCGAACGATATGCCAGCAAAGAGATGCAGTATATCTTTTCACCGGATATGAAGTTTAAAACATGGAGGAAACTGTGGATCGCACTGGCCGAAGTGGAAAAGGAACTGGGACTTTCTATTACACAGGAGCAGATTGACGAGCTGAAAGAACATGCAGAAGACATTAACTATGATGTCGCAAAAGAGCGTGAGAAATTAGTCCGTCATGATGTGATGTCCCATGTCTATGCCTATGGACAGCAGTGTCCTAACGCTAAAGGCATTATCCACCTGGGAGCCACCTCCTGCTATGTCGGAGACAATACAGACATTATCATCATGACAGAGGCATTAAAGCTTGTGAAGAAAAAGCTTGTGAATGTGATCGCCGAGCTTTCCAAGTTTGCTCTGGAATACAAGGACCTTCCGACCCTTGGCTTTACCCATTTTCAGCCGGCACAGCCGACTACAGTTGGGAAACGGGCAAGCCTCTGGCTGATGGATCTTGTGTATGATCTGGAGGATCTTGACCATGTCATTGACAATATGCGTCTTCTCGGGTCCAAGGGAACGACCGGGACTCAGGCAAGCTTTTTGGAACTGTTTGAGGGTGACCATGAGACGATCAAAAAGATCGACGGCATGATTGCCGAAAAAATGGGATATGAGAAGTGCCAGCCGGTATCCGGCCAGACCTATTCAAGGAAGATTGATTCCAGAGTGCTGAACGTTTTAAGCGGCATCGCACAGTCTGCACACAAGTTCTCCAATGATATCCGCCTCCTTCAGCATTTGAAAGAGGTAGAGGAGCCGTTTGAGAAGAACCAGATCGGATCTTCTGCTATGGCATACAAGAGAAATCCGATGAGAAGCGAACGTATGGCTTCCCTGGCTGACTATGTGATCTCCGATGCCATGAATCCTGCGCTCGTAGCTTCTACCCAGTGGTTTGAGAGGACTCTGGACGATTCTGCCAATAAGCGTCTTTCTGTACCGGAAGGATTCCTTGCAATTGACGGCATCCTGGATCTGTACCTGAACGTCGTGGATGGTCTGGTCGTTTATCCTAAGGTTATTGAAAGCCGTCTTATGAAAGAACTTCCGTTTATGGCAACGGAAAATATCATGATGGACGCAGCAAAAGCAGGCGGAGACCGCCAGGAACTTCATGAGAAGATCCGTGTACATTCTATGGCGGCCGGAAAAGTGGTCAAAGAAGAAGGGAAAGAAAACGACCTGTTGGAGAGGATTGCGAACGATCCTTCCTTCGGAATGACGATGGAACAGCTGGAAGCGATCATGGAACCGAAAAACTTCGTGGGACGTGCACCACAGCAGACAGAGGAATTTGTCAGCGAAGTCATTCAGCCGATCCTGGATGAAAATAAAGAAATGCTCGGAATGACAGCCGAGATCACGGTATAATATTTATTTGATGGAAAGCTCCTTTAAAAAGGGGCTTTCTCTGCTTATAGGGGATGATGATGTATTATTTTATTGTAAATCCAAACGCAGGTTCCAGAAAAGGAATGCGCTGCTGGGAGGAGATCAAGACATATCTGCTGGAAGAAGGGATCGTATTCCGTGAACTCCTGACAAAAGGAGAAGGTGATGCCGCGAGATTTGCAGAGCGGATCACGGAGAAAGGCAGGCCGGATGTGATTGTAGCGGTGGGCGGCGACGGGACACTTCATGAGACGGTTTCGGGAATGAAGAAAGGAACAGAGGCGAAGCTTGCTTTCATTCCCGCAGGGTCCGGCAATGACTTTGCCAGGGGGATGGGGTATTCAAAAGACCCGAAAGAGAGACTCAGGAGCATCTTAGCAGATGAGAACGGGGCCGTGATCAATGTGGGGAGCACTTTTGCTCCCGATGCCTCCGGGTGTTTCCTCGTCAGCTCCGGGATAGGATATGACGCACGGGTCTGCCATATGGTCAATCACGCAAAGACAAAAAAGCTGATGAACCGGCTCCACATGGGAAAACTGACTTATCTGGGGATCGGTCTTCGCGGCCTGTTTGCGGCTGAACTGTTTGAGATGCGGCTGGTTCTTGATGATTCCAGAGAAGAAATATTTCACGATGTGCTGTTTACATCGGTCCATAACCTGCCTTATGAGGGCGGGGGCCTGAAATTTTCACCGGATGCCCGGCCGGATGACGGTTTTCTGAATCTGTGTATTGTGGCAGGCATATCAAAGGCAAAGATGATTCGTCTGCTGTCCAGAGTACCCGGAGGAAAGCATATTGGCTGTCCGGGTGTTTACAGTTTCCGCTGCCGGAAGGCAGAATTTTTTATGGAGAAACCTCAGTTTTTTCATATGGACGGAGAAGTACCGGGGCAGTCATGCCACGTGACGGCAGAAATCGGCTCTGAAAATTTGCAGATTTTGGGCTGAACGGAGGAGTAAAATTGTTCCCATCTGTAAATCCTAACAAGGTCAATGATTTACAGAGAGGAAGGGATCAGATGGACAAGATATACTATAATGGGGATATTCTTACTATGGAAGACACCCGGACAGAGCCGGAGGCAGTTTTGATATCGGACGGCATCATTGCGTTCACAGGAAGCCTGAAAGAAGCAGTGAGGGCTGCACATCAGCCGGAGATGACAGATCTTAACGGGAAGACCCTGATGCCGGCATTTATAGACGGACACAGTCATATTTCTCTTGTGGCCCAATTTTCACAGTTTGCTGATTTGTCCGGATGCGAAAGCTTCGCAGACATCAAAATGCGCCTGACTGCATTCCAGAAGGAAAAGAAGATTGGAGACGGCGGTGCTGTCATAGGTGTGGGTTATGACCACAATTTTCTGGATGAAAAGAAGCATCCGGATAAAAACGTATTGGATGAAGTTTCTGATCAAATACCGGTATTTGTGCTGCATGCGTCCGGGCATATGGGGGTCGGAAATTCCGTTTTGTTAAAAGAGGCAGGGATCGATGCGTCGACACCGGATATGGAAGGTTCCAGATTCGGCAGGATACCGGGATCTATGGAACCGGACGGATATGCGGAAGAGACGAAGGCACTGAACCTGCTTTTGGCCCGGGTGTACGCAAAGATTCCAAGGGACCCGAAAGCACAGATAGAGAAAGCCCAGGAGCTTTACCTGTCCCATGGAATTACTACGATCCAGGACGGTGCGGCATCCGGACAGGATGTGGAGGCTTTGTTTGAGGCCGCAAAAGAAGGGCTGCTGAAAGCAGACGTTGTTTCTTATGTCCTCGTCGGAGAAGAACCGGAAAAGCTGGAGCAGGAATATGCAGGGCTTAAAAAAGCATACTGGAATCACATGAAACTGGGCGGCCGGAAAGTGATCCTGGACGGATCTCCACAGGGAAAGACCGCATGGCTGTCGAAACCATATGCAGGAGAAGAAGAATACCGGGGATATCCGGCAATGGAACAGGAGAAAGTACAGACATATATCCGGAATGCCATAGAAAGCGGTGTGCAGATCCTCGCCCACTGCAACGGAGACGCGGCTTCCCAGCAGTGGATCGACAGTTTTGAGAACGCTATGGAACAGTGCGGTGTCTCAAAAGAAGATGATTTGAGGCCGGTCATGATCCACTGCCAGACCGTGCGGAAAGATCAGCTTCTCAGGATGAAAACTATCGGTATGATCCCGTCTATGTTTGTAGACCATGTTTACTACTGGGGTGACATTCATTTAAGGAATCTGGGAGAAGAAAGGGCAGAAGCCATAAGTCCTGCCAAGTCTGCATTTGAGCAGGGGCTTTGTGTGAATTTTCATCAGGACTCTCCGGTCGTCCCTCCGGATATGCTGCATACAGTCTGGTGCGCAGTAAACCGGTTGACAAGGGAGGGAAAGATCCTTGGAGAGGAAGAACGGGTCAATGTCTGCGAGGCACTGAAAGCCGTGACAATCAACGGGGCCTATGCTTATTTTGAAGAAGACAAAAAAGGGAGTATCGCTGAAGGAAAACTTGCAGACCTTGTGATCCTCGATCGGAATCCGCTGAAAACGCCTGTATCAGAACTGAAAGATATCAAGGTGACGGAGACACTGAAGGAGGGAGAAACTGTGTACCCTAAATGCTAGGTGTTTCTGGCTTTTCCGGTGCTTTTTCGTTTGACGATGAATGGTTCAAATTCCAGTTTTGTCACGAAGCTTCTGGGTTTATTCTTGGATTTGGATTCTCTGTGCCGCACAATAATATCTACGGCTTCTCTTCCTTTGGCCTCGATGGAATGTTCCACGGAAGTCAGGGAGATCCTGCGCATGTCTGCCATAGGAATGTTATCAAAGCCGCAGACAGAAAAATCACTGGGCACTTTATACTTCATGTCAAAAAGAGCATCAAGAATACCCAGGGCAACCATGTCGTTGTAGGCTACAAACGCAGTGGAATCCGTCCCCTCCGTGAGGATTTCTTTGGTGAGATTAAAGCCGCAGGAATATTCCAGCATATTGGGAGAGAGCGTATTATATTCTCCGGTTGAAACAGAGCGGCAGGTCACGTTTTCCGGATCAAAGCCATGTTCATAAAAGGCTTTTTTCAGACCTTCGTAGCGCTTGGAACGGGAACGCTCGATCGTGCTCATCGGCGTGGACACATAAGTGATCTTCCGGTGTCCAAGGGAGAGCAGATGCTCTGCCACCAGATAAGCCGGTTTGGTGCTGCTGACATGGATGGAGTCAAACATGATGTCGTCGTTTTTGTCTCCAATATTGATGACAGGAATGTTTTTGGACATGTCGTTTACATCTTCAAGCCATGACGTCGGATATAGATATACAATGCCTGCCGCATCAAAATCCTGGATCATATTCAGGTAAAACTGCTCCGTGTTGGGATTTCTCAGGGTAGGGGCGACGAAGGTGACATATCCATAATCGTGGGCGCGCTCTGTGATGGAATGTACAAGGATCGAGTAATAATGGTTGGACAAAAATGGACACATAATAACGATGACTTTGGAAAGACCCGCGGGCTGAGCAGCCTTTTTTTTCTTTTTTTCATATCCAAGTTCTTTTGCCGCGTTTAATACTTTGATCCTTGTCTCTTCAGAAAAGGATACATTGCTCTTCTGATTTAGAATCATGGATACGGCAGACTGGGAAACATTTGCGTATTTTGCAACATCTTTTGTAGTGATCTTTTTCTTTGAAGCCATAAACCCTCCTAATCAAAAAAATATTTATTAATTAATATTCATTAATATTATAATAAAATATTACTAATAAAGCTATAAAATATTAATTTTTGTAAAAAATCATCACATCAACGGAATAGGAAAAACTGATAAAACCTAGGTTTTTTTTTGACAATAGATCTGGTATACAATAATCACAAAAGAAAGGTTATTAATAAACCGTAAAATTATTAATAAATTCACGGGAAATCGCATAAACACTGGGGTTTAGGAGTTTGACAAACCGGGGGGATCCATGGTTAAATGATACCAGAGCAAAAGTGCAGCAATTCATTTTAGGAGGAAGATAATATGAGATTTTTTTTAGACACAGCAGATGTAGAAGACATCAAAAAAGCAAATGACATGGGAGTGATCTGCGGAGTGACAACAAATCCGTCACTGATCGCTAAATCCGGAAGACAGTTTGAAGATGTCATTAAAGAAATCACTTCTATTGTAGATGGAGCCATCAGCGGGGAAGTCAAAGCGACTACTACAGATGCAGAAGGAATGATCAAAGAGGGAAGAGAAATCGCAAAGATCCATCCGAACATGGTAGTTAAGATTCCTACAACAGTAGAAGGGTTAAAGGCTACAAAAGTATTATCTTCTGAGGGAGTTAAGACGAATCTGACTCTTGTATTTAATCCGACACAGGCATTGCTTGCAGCCAGAGCAGGTGCTACATATGTTTCTCCGTTCTTAGGAAGATTAGATGATATCTCTCAGAACGGTTTAGACCTGATCGCTGATATCGTTGAGATTTTTGAGGCAGGCGGAATCGATACACAGATCATCTGTGCTAGTGTCCGCAACCCGATCCACGTAATTGAGTGTGCAAAAATGGGTGCGGATATCGCTACTGTACCTTACAATGTCATTGAGCAGATGATGAACCATCCTCTGACGGACCAGGGAATCGCAAAATTCCAGGCAGACTATAAAGCAGTATTTGGAGAATAAGAAAGGTTGGGAGAAAAAATGACAGTGGCAGAATTACAAAAAACAGCCAATGAGATCCGAAAAGGGATCATAAAAGCGACACACGCTGCAAAATCCGGACATCCGGGCGGATCCTTATCATCCGCAGACATGTTTGCATATTTATATTTTGAAGAAATGAACATTGATCCGGAAAATCCGAAGATGGAAGACAGAGACCGTTTCGTGCTGTCCAAGGGACATGTAGCACCTGGACTTTACTCTACTCTTGCAGAGAGAGGATTTTTCCCAAAAGAAGATTTACTCACACTGCGTCATATTGATTCTTATTTACAGGGACATCCTGATATGAAGAAAATCCCTGGTGTTGATATGTCCAGCGGATCATTGGGACAGGGAATCTCTGCAGCAGTGGGAATGGCTGTAGCTGCGAAATTAAAAGGAAAGGACTACCGTACCTACACACTGCTTGGTGACGGGGAGATCCAGGAGGGACAAGTTTGGGAAGCTGCCATGAGCGCAGGCTTCAGAAAGCTTGACAATCTTGTTGTCATCGTAGACAACAACGGCCTTCAGATTGACGGAAATATTGACGATGTTTGTTCACCATATCCGATCGATGCAAAATTTGAAGCATTCAACTTCAATGTGATCAATATCGACGGACATAACTTTGACGAGATTGCCGACGCACTGAAAAAAGCAAAAGAGTGCAAAGGAAAACCGACGGCGATCATTATGAAGACGGTCAAAGGAAAAGGTGTTTCCTTTATGGAAAATCAGGTCGGATGGCATGGTTCTGCTCCGAATGATGAACAATGTGAACAGGCATTGAATGAATTAGAGAAGGTGGGATGTTAAGATGGCAGATGTAAAGAAAATCGCAACCAGAGAAAGCTATGGAAACGCCCTGGTTGAATTAGGAAAAGAAAATCCAAACGTAGTAGTGTTAGACGCCGATTTGGCTGCCGCTACAAAGACTGGTGTATTCAAGAAAGAATTTCCGGAACGCCACATTGACTGCGGTATCGCAGAGTGCAATATGATGGGAATGGGAGCAGGACTTGCTGCCAGCGGCATGATCCCGTTTGTCAGTACATTCGCAATGTTCGCTGCAGGCCGTGCATATGAGCAGGTAAGAAACGGTGTAGGATATCCTCACCTGAACGTAAAGATCGGTGCTACCCACGGCGGTATCTCTGTCGGAGAAGACGGTGCTACCCACCAGTGCTGCGAAGACGTGGCTTTAATGCGCACGATCCCTGGAATGACTGTCATCGTTCCTTCTGACGATGTGGAAGCAAAGGCAGTTGTAAAGGCAGCGGCAGAACTTGACGGACCTGTCTACATGAGATTCGGACGTCTGGCTGTTCCGGTCATCAATGACACAGCAGATTACAAATTTGAGATCGGAAAAGGTACCGTGTTAAGAGAAGGTACAGATGTGACCATCATCGCCAACGGACTTTGCGTAGGTGAAAGCCTTGAAGCTGCTGAGAAGCTTGCCGCAGACGGAATCAACGCAAAAGTTATCAACATGGCAACAGTGAAGCCGCTGGATGACGAGCTGGTGATCACTGCAGCAAAAGAGACCGGAAAAGTGGTTACTGTAGAAGAACACTCTGTGATCGGCGGACTTGGAAGCGCAGTATGTGATGTACTGAGCGAGAAAGCACCGACTCCGGTACTGAAACTCGGAGTACAGGACGTGTTCGGACACTCAGGACCTGCAGTGGAACTGATCAAAGAATTCGGACTGGACAGCGAAGGAATTTACAAGAGCGTGAAAGCGTTTGTATAACATTTTCCACATGATTTCCGTTCGGCTCTTAGAATGCCTCACTCCAATCATGTAGAAAATGGACGTAATATCTACTGGATAAGTATCCATCAAACAAATGGAACCGTCCAATGATAGTTTTTTTAGACATATCAGGGAAGAGGTCTTTTTATAGATCTCTTCCCTTTTGTTATGTCCCTGCGCGGCAGAAGATGGTATAATAGTCCTAACAAATGGGCGGGAGGCGATTTTATGAAGGTATTAAATTATGGTTCTTTAAATTATGATTTTGTATATCAAGTAGATCACATTACAGCGGCGGGAGAGACACAGGCATCGGAACAAAGAAAAACCTTCTGTGGGGGAAAAGGGCTGAACCAGTCCATAGCCCTTGCGAAAGCCGGAGCAAAAGTTTATCAGGGCGGGACGGTCGGAGCTGACGGTCAGATGCTTCTCGATGAACTGAATAAATACGGAGTGGACACCTCTTTTGTGCAAAAAATTGACGGCGAGACCGGACATGCGGTCATACAGGTGGACCGGAATGCACAAAACGGAATCCTTTTATTTGGAGGAGCAAATATGAGGCAGTCAAAGCAGGAGATGGAACGTGCTCTGGATACGTTTGGACCGGGAGATTTTCTGCTGATCCAGAATGAGATCAATCTCCTGGACTATCTCATTGACCGTGCATTTGACCGGGGGCTTTGCATAGTCTGCAACCCTTCTCCTTACAATCGAATTCTTGAAACGTGTGACTTTTCAAAAATTTCTCTCTTTATGCTCAACGAAGTGGAAGGTTTTCAGATGACAGGACAAAGAGAGCCGGAAAAAATTCTGGATGTGATGTCGGAGCGGTTTCCTAAGGCAGAAGCCGTACTGACGTTAGGGGAAGAAGGAGCGGTTTACCGGAAAGGAACTGTGGAACTAAGGCAGGAATGTATACCGGCTGATGTGGCGGATACCACAGCGGCAGGAGATACTTTCACCGGCTATTTTATTGCAGGTATAATAAATGGAATGAGTCCTGCCGACAATTTGAAGAGATGTGCCAAAGCATCGTCACTGGCCGTGTCCAGGAAAGGGGCAGCACCATCGATACCGACATCAGATGAAGTGGATATTGTTTGAAGTTTCTGAATATTTTCTTATTCCATAGGAAAGTTCTACGACCTTCCCTATGAAATAAAAACGCTCCGCGGGCTGTGCACAGATGCGTAAGGAAATTATTTGACTGCGTCAAATCGCATCTGGCACGCAAAGTTGTCAAGCCCCTCAAAGATTGAGGGGCCTAAGAGCTGAAGTGGGCTCGCCTACTTTGTTATATGGAAAAATATGTTGATTTTCTTTCTGTTCAGGAGTATAATATTGTTATAACAAAAGAAGGAGGAGCGGAAAATGGACCACGGTGAACTGCTTATACAGATAGAAGAGATGCTGGACCGCAAATTAGAAGAGAAGTTAGAAGAGAAACTCGATAAAAAGTTTGATGAAAAACTTCAGCCAATCCATGAAAGACTGACTTCAGTGGAACAAAAGGTCGATTCATTGGAGACAAAAGTTGATTCGCTGGAAGTAAAAGTTGAATCGATAGACGATAGACTGACGACAGTGGAGGATGATCTTGGTTCTGTAAAAAAGACTTGTTTCCGTGTGGAAAACGAAGTTATACCAAAGTTGGATGCTCTTTATGAGGACAGGATTTCACACGCGGAGTTCAGCAGATTGAGTGAGCGTGTGGATAAAAATACAGAAATGCTTCTGGTAATGAAGGATGTCATCATAGATCACAGCGGAGAAATCCGGCGGCTGGAAGAGGTAAAGTAAGCGATAAGAGAGCCTGCTTATTTTGGTTCTGCACAATTTCAGATCCTTAACAGTTCGCGAACCAGTTTTTTCTATGGATAAAAAACACCAGCCTAAAATAGGCCGGTGTTTTTTGTATCTCAGCAATATCAGCTCTCACATGAAATTCAGTCTTTGTCTGTCGGCTGGATTTCATAAAATTACTCTACGGTTACGGATTTTGCCAGGTTTCTTGGCTGGTCTACGTCATTTCCTCTGAATACGGTTACGTGGTATGCAAGCAGCTGCAGTGCCACAGTGACGCCGAAGGTTCCGAATCTGTCATCCACGGAAGGCACCTGGATCAGGTCGTCATAGACGCCTTCGTAATCTGACATGTCTTTGTCGGTCACCATGATCACATGGGCTCCGCGGGCTTTGACTTCTTCTACATTGGCCATGATCTTAGGAAGGACATGATCCTGAGTAGCAATAGCGATGATCGGAACTCCTTCTGTCACAAGAGAGATGGTTCCGTGCTTTAATTCTCCTGCATTGTATGCCTCAGAGTTAACATAGGAAATCTCCTTTAATTTCAAAGATCCCTCGCTTGCAATGGCATAATCAAGGCTGCGGCCCAGGAAGAATGCAGAGAAGGTATCTTTAATTTTTTCGGCGATATCTTTGATGTAACTGTCCATTTTCAGGACTTCCGGCACGGTTGCAATCGCTTCCTCAAATTTTTTGCAGTACTCTGATAATTCTGCCTCGGTGAATTTACCGCTCAGTTCAGCAAGTTTCAGTGCGATCAGATAGAAACCTGAACACTGTACAGAGAATGCTTTTGTGCTGGCAACAGCGATTTCCGGACCTGCGTGTGTATATAAAACCTGATCGCTTTCCCTTGCGATGCTGGAACCTTTCACATTGACGATGGAAAGTGTTTTTGCACCCCGTTCGTTTGCAAGGCGCAGAGCAGCCAGGGAGTCAGCAGTTTCTCCGGACTGGGAAACAATGACAACCAATGTATGTTCATCCAGAATAGGATCCATATAGCGGAACTCTGAAGAGAGTTCTACGGTGACAGGAATACGCACCATGGATTCAATCAGATGACGGCCCACTAATCCGGCATGCATTGCAGTACCGCAGGCAGTCACGATCACGCGGCTGATATCTTTGAACAGGTCATCTGAGATCCCATCGGCGCTGAAATCCGCAAGACCATTGTGAAGTCTGGGCATAACAGTGTTTGTCAGTGCCTCCGGCTGGTCATAGATTTCTTTCTGCATAAAGTAATCATATCCGCCTTTTTGAGCAGCAGTAGTATCCCAGTCAACGTGAAGCATTTTCGGTGAAACGATGTTCTGTTCCATATCATAGAGTGTGATACCGTCTTTTTTCATAACTACGATGTGCTCTTCCGGCACGACAAAATAATCTTTAGAGTACTGGAGCAGTGCTACCATATCGGAGGCGATGAAGGCACCGTCTTCTGTGGAGGTTGCTACCAGAGGGCTGGAATTGCGCATGCAGTAGATCTCTCCGGGATGATCTTTAAACATAATACAGAAGCCGTAGGCTCCATCCAATGCTTCATTTGCTTTTTTCATGGCAGCAAACGGGTCTCCCTCATATACAGAATCCAGATAAAGAGCGGCAATTTCAGTGTCAGTCTCAGAGACCGGAGTCCGGCCCTGGGCCTTTAGAGCGATCGCAAGCTCTTTATAATTTTCGATGATTCCGTTGTGGATCAGCGTAATATTTCCTGCTACATGGGGATGCGCGTTGGCGGTAGTCACTCCTCCGTGAGTAGCCCATCGTGTGTGTCCGATCCCGCATGTTCCGCTGCGGTCTTCTGATGACTCTACTTTTTCGCGGAGATTGGAAACCTTTCCGGCTGTTTTAATGATCTTAGTGGAGGAGCCTTCATTGACTGCGATTCCCGCACTGTCATATCCGCGGTATTCAAGCTGTGTCAGGCCTCCTACCAAGATATCTGCTGCCTCGAGTTTTCCTGTAAATCCAATAATTCCACACATGTTGAAATCTCCTTTTTATTTAATTTTATGCGGACACAAAGAAAACGTCGCTTAAAATGTAAAAGCGATGAAGTGTCCTTCTATTTAAATGTTCTTTTGTGTGGTTTTTATATCTTTGGCTGTACAGCCTTTGTTCTGCGATTACTCACAGTTTTTTTCTGTACATCACGTGTCCAAAGCCACGGGAAAGCATCCGCCGAATCTTCGATCACTTTCCACCTCGTTAACCTTCTGCTCTTCGTTATCTGTTCGATAAGTCAGGTTCCGTGCCAGAAGGTGCATGGCGCTTAAAACTGTTCTGCTCCTTTCTTTAATATAAACTAGAAACTTTACAAAAAACCATAAGAAAAGTTTCCTAGAGCATCGTATCATGGATACAGAAAACTGTCAATCTGGGCAGAGCATTTAAGAAATTTTTCACAATTAAAGTATAGATACTTTGGAATGACAGTGTTATAATACACTGTATGACTTTTTGCAAATAAGAAATCTCCGAGTTTTTCGGGGCCTTTTTTGAAAGACAGAATCAAAGTAAGGAGAGTATCATGAAATCTTTGGTAAAGAATATAGTAAGGCAGATTGGGAAGTGGATCGAGAAGGTTCCTGTTCTGTGCAATATTGTGCTGGCATTTGGCATGGCATTTTTACTGGAAGTTCTCGGGCGCCAGACATTTGACCAGGGAGTATTCGGCTTTGTCAATGACAGGACCAAGATGTTTCTGTACAGCGCATTCATCATTTTTGTCACTTATTCTGTGGTATTGATCGTGAAGCGAAGGCTGTTTACCTACATTATAGTGACATTGGTCTGGTCAGTCATCGGGATCGTCAATTTTCTGATGCTCAGTGCCAGAAATACTCCATTCACGTATGTGGACGTCACACTGATGAAATCTGTACTTCCGGTCATGACCAACTATTATTCGCCGTCAGCCATCGTCTTTATGGGTGCACTTATTTTAATCGTACTGGTGCTGCTCGTTGTAGGATTTCTGTATCTGCCCAAAAAACAGAATCTGCAGTATAAGAGGAATATCCTTGCGGTTGCTGTTATTTTTGCGGCATTCGGAGGGACAACTGTATATGGTTTCAGGAGCAATATGCTCACAGACAGGATCGGCAACATCCGGATTGCCTATGGAGATTACGGGACACCGTATTGCTTTTCAATTACTGCCTTGAAAAATGGGATTGATAAACCGTCCAACTATTCAGAAGATAAAATTGACCAGATTGAGCAAAAGACCAAACAGGCGCAGGATAAGAAAAAGGGCAGAGTCAGGAAGCCGAATATTATTTTTGTACAGCTGGAGTCACACTTTGATATCACCCAGGTAAAAGGCGTGAAGTTCAATCAGGACCCTCTTCCGAATTTTCACAAATATATGAAGGGATATTCTTCCGGACAGCTGAGCATGCCGTCTTACGGTGCCGGAACTGCCAATTCCGAATTTGAGGCGATTACAGGCATGAACCTGGATCACTTCGGAGCGGCGGAATACCCTTACAAAACTGTCCTGCAGTCGACTACCACAGAGAGCATGGCCACATTGCTGAAGGAAAATGGTTATACTGCGCATGCTATCCACAACAACAGTGCCGCCTTCTATGACAGGGATCTGGTTTTCTCCCAGCTTGGGTTTGACACCTTCACCTCCAAAGAATGTATGAATATCAAAAAGTGGACAGAAAACGGATGGGCCAAGGATACGATACTCACAGGCTGTATTCTGAACGCTTTGGATTCTACAAAGGGACAAGACTATATCTATACAATTTCTGTCCAGGGGCACGGAGATTATCCTAAGACAGAGATTATTGAAAATCCAAAGATCAAGGTCGTAGGCGGAATCAAAGATGAGGCTTTAAAGAACAAATATACCTACTATGCCAATCAGGTATACCAGATGGATCAGTTTGTGGGAGATCTGGTGAGTGCACTGAAAAAACGGGGTGAAGATACGGTCCTTGTGATGTATGGCGACCATCTTCCTAGTCTTGAGGTAGACGATAAAGATCTGACCTACGGGAATAAATATGAGACAAGCTATTTTATCTGGGATAACATGGGACTGAAAAAGAAGGACGGTGTGATCGAAGCTTATCAGCTCGGTTCCGATATCCTCGCCAAGCTGAACATCAAAAACGGGGTCATGAACAGTTTTCACCAGACCCGGCAGGGCACGAAAAATTACCAGAAGGATATGAAGACACTGCAGTATGATATGCTTTACGGCAAGCAGTATGTCTGGGATCAAAAAAATCCATTTCAGGCGACAGATATCTCGTTTGGCATTAAAAAAATCAATGTGACAAAAGCTTATGAGACTGAGAACAGTATATTTATAGAAGGAAATAACTTCACAAACTTCTGTCAGGTGTATGTGGATGAGACGAAGATCAATACGACATTCCACAACGAACATCTGTTGGAAGTATCCAAAAAGGATCTGAAGAAGGGAGATGCATTTACGGTGAAAATCGTGAGCAAGGCCCCGAGAATTCTTCAGACATCCGGTGAATATGTCTATCAGGGAGTAAAGCAGTAGGAAGGCTTCATTTGACAGAAATGGCGTAAAATCTGTATTTTCAGTCGACAGGTCGGAAACGTCATGGTATAATGACTTAATGTTTGTATAAAACTACAACAAAGATAATGATATTTAGGAGGATTTGTAAGAATGGGATTACAAGTTGAAAAGTTAGACAATAATATGGTAAAAGTGACGATTGAGGTAGAGCCTGAGAAATTAGATGCAGCAATCAAAAAAGCATATAATAAGAAGAAATCACAGTTCAGCGTACCTGGATTCAGAAAAGGAAAAGTACCTCAAAACTTTATTGAAAAAGCATACGGAGTAGAAGTTTTTTACGAGGATGCCGCGAATATTTTGATTCCTGAAGCATACAGTGAATCAATGAAAGATTCTGACCTGGATATCGTTTCCAGACCTGATATCGACGTAGTTCAGTTAGAAAAAGGGAAACCGTTTATTTTTACAGCCGAGATTGCGGTTAAACCGGAAGTGACTCTTGGAGAATATAAAGGACTGGAAGTCGAAGAAAAGAAAATCCGCGTAACAAAAGAAGAAATTGAAGAGCAGCTGAAGAAGGAACAGGAAGCAAATGCCAGGGAGATTACAGTAGAAGACCGCCCGGTCAAAGACGGAGACATCACTCTGATTAATTACTCAGGATCTGTTGACGGTGAAAAGTTTGAAGGAGGAACGGCTGAAGACCAGACTCTGGTTATCGGATCAGGTACCTTTATTGAAGGATTTGAGGAGCAGCTGATCGGCAAAAATATCGGTGATGAAATCGAAGTCAACGTAACGTTCCCGGAACAGTACCATGCACCGGAACTGGCAGGAAAACCGGCTGTTTTTGAAGTGAAAATCAAAGGAATTAAAGAAAAAGAACTTCCGGAATTAGACGATGAATTTGCATCTGAAGTTTCAGAATTTGAGACATTGGAAGACTACAAAAAAGAGATCAAGAAGAATATCAGGGCACAGAAAGAAGAAGCTGCCAAGACAGAGAAAGAAAATGCATTGGTTGACCAGGCAGTAGAGAATGCATCCATGGACATCCCTGATGCCATGATCGAAGAGCAGGTACAGCAGATGGCAGATGAATTCTCACAGAGACTCAGCTACCAGGGACTTAACATGGAACAGTACCTTCAGTATACAGGAAGTGATGCCCAGAAGTTTGCTGAAGAGTTAAAACCTCAGGCATTAAAGAGAATAAAGACACGTCTTGTATTGGAGGCGATCGTCGCAGCAGAAGGCATTGAAGCCAGCGAAGAAGACTTTAAGAAAGAATTAGAAAAAATGGCAGGTATGTACCAGATGGAAACAGAACAGTTAGAAAAGATGGTACAGGGAAGCCAGAAGGATCAGATGATGGATGATATTGCTGTTCAGAAGGCAGTAGATTTCCTGATCAGTTCCTGCCAGACAAAATAATTGAAAGATAGAAAACCGGGAGGAATTTAAGATGAGTTTAGTACCTTATGTCATTGAACAAACAAGCCGCGGGGAGCGTTCTTATGACATTTATTCCCGCTTATTAAAAGAAAGAATCATCTTCCTGGGAGAAGAAGTTACCGATGTTTCAGCAAGCCTGATTGTATCCCAGCTTCTTTTTCTGGAAGCAGAAGACCCGGAGAAGGATATCAGCCTGTATATCAACAGTCCGGGGGGATCTGTCACAGCAGGCATGGCCATCTATGACACGATGAATTTCATCAAGTGTGATGTGTCTACGATCTGCATGGGTATGGCAGCCAGCATGGGCTCTTTCCTGCTTTCAGGGGGAGCAAAAGGAAAGCGTATGGCGCTGCCGAATGCCGAGATCATGATCCACCAGCCGATGGGCGGAGCCCAGGGGCAGGCAACAGAGATCCAGATTGCCGCAGAGCATATTTTACAGACGAAGAAGCGCTTAAACCGCATTTTAAGTGAAAATACAGGAAAACCATTAGAAGTCATTGAACGGGATACGGACCGTGACAACTGGCTGACTGCAGAGGAAGCTGTGGAGTACGGACTGATTGATGCCGTCTTTGACAAGAAGAGGGAATCATAATTAGAAAGAGCGAGGTAATTCTATGGTAAATCACAGCGATGACAAAAAGCAGCTTCGTTGCTCTTTTTGCAATAAGACCCAGGACCAGGTGAGAAAACTGATCGCAGGGCCGAAGGCAAAAGGCGTCTATATATGTGATGAATGTATTGAGGTCTGTGCGGATATCATTGCAGAGGAATTTGAGCAGTATATTGATGATACAGAGATCCATTTAAATAAACCGAAAGAAATCAAAGCATTTTTGGACGATTATGTGATCGGACAGGACGAGGCCAAGAAAGTGCTGTCTGTAGCAGTCTATAATCACTACAAGAGGATCCTTCTGGGAGATTCCTCAGATATTGATCTTCAGAAGAGCAATATTATAATGCTTGGGCCAACGGGATCAGGGAAAACGCTGCTTGCCCAGACATTGGCAAAGATGCTCAACGTTCCGTTTGCTATCGCAGACGCTACAGCGCTGACTGAAGCCGGCTATGTGGGAGAGGATGTGGAGAATATTCTCTTAAAGATTATCCAGGCGGCAGACTATGACATCGAACGGGCACAGTGCGGGATTATTTATATTGACGAGATTGATAAGATTACAAGAAAGTCAGAAAACACCTCTATCACCAGAGATGTCTCCGGGGAAGGCGTGCAGCAGGCTTTATTAAAGATCATCGAGGGTACGGTAGCCTCTGTTCCGCCGCAGGGAGGACGGAAGCATCCGCACCAGGAGTTTATACAGATTGATACAACCAATATCCTGTTTATCTGTGGAGGAGCTTTTGACGGGCTGGAGAAGATTATTGAATCCAGAATCGGACAGAAGTCTATCGGATTCAATGCAGAAATTGGAAATGGACAGAAAGAAGACATTGGAAGTCTGCTTCAGCAGGTTCTGCCCGAAGACTTCGTAAAATTCGGTCTGATTCCTGAGTTCATTGGAAGAGTTCCAGTGAATGTATCCTTAAATCCTCTGGACAGAGAAGCGCTTGTGCGCATACTGAAAGAACCGAAGAGCGCACTGGTGAAACAGTATCAGAAGCTGTTTGAACTCGACGGAGTAGACCTGGAATTTGAAGATGGTGCTCTGGAAGCGATTGCAGAGAAGGCCATGGAGAGAAAGACAGGAGCCAGGGGGTTAAGGGCCATCATGGAAGGCGTCATCATGGATCTGATGTATCAGGTGCCTTCTGACGAGAAAGTGTCCAAATGCGTGATCACCAGAGGCGTTGTAGAATCTTCGGAAGAGCCGGTGATCGAGAGGTCTGATGACAGATCAAAGAGGACGTCAGGCGTAAAAAAAAGAACGAAGAAGAGCAATGGCGAGATAGCATAAGACATCCGGCCCAAAGTCAACAAACTGCTTTAATACAAGAATTTCTTGCTATTGAGGCAGTTTTTTTGGCATAAATAACGATATAACAACGAAGGAGAAACAGATGAAAAAAGTATTACCGATGCTTGCGCTGAGAGGGAAATACATATATCCGAATTCGGTGATTCATTTTGATGTCTCACGGAGTAAATCGGTGCGCGCGATCGAGGAAGCCATGCAGAACGATCAGATGATTTTTTTGGATAATCAGATCGATCCGGCGATGGAAGATCCTAAATCTTACGACCTCTACCAGATCGGGACATTGGCGAGAATCCGCCAGGTAGTAAAACTGCCTCAAAATATTATCCGGGTTTTCGCCGAGGGCATGTTCCGGGCTGAAATTCTGGAAGTCTGTGAGGAAGAACCGATATTCCGGGTGGAAGCGGCTTATCAGCATACAGAGCAGCAGGAATTTGAACAGGATGAGAAGGAGGCGGTATTCAGAGCCTTAAAAGAAAGTTTTGAAAAATATACCGGGGTTTGGAATCAGATGGACCCTAATGTATACAGTTATATCCTCATGCAGACAGATCTGGAAGTGTTTGTGGACCATCTGGCAACCCATCTTCCGTTTTCTCTTCAGAACAAACAAAAACTTCTGGAAGAGATGGACTTAAAACGGAGATGTGAGCTCATGCTTGTGCTTCTGGAACAGGAACTGCGTCTCGCCTATTTGAGACTGGACATTCAGGAGAAGGTCAAAGAGAATATTGACGACAATCAGCGTGAATATATGCTGAGGGAACAGCTCAAGGTGATCCGGGAAGAACTTGGAGAGACCAATATCGCAGATGAAGCCGATGAGTTCCTGCGCAGTCTTTCTGAAATGGAAGCCGGCGAAGAGGTGAAGGACAAGATAAAGAAAGAAATCTCCCGGTTCCAGGCTATGGGAAACAGTGCCGCCGAGAGCGCGGTGCTCAGAACTTACATCGAGATTATGCTGGATGTGCCGTGGGAAAAGCTTTCGGAAGATTCCATGGATCTGGAAGAAGCAGAAAAGATTCTGGAAGCAGATCACTATGGACTGAAGAAAGTTAAGGAGCGGGTTCTGGAATATCTGGCGGCAAGGGCCATGAGCCAGAAGAAGGACGCGGCTATCCTCTGCCTTGTGGGCCCTCCGGGAACGGGGAAAACATCCATCGCAAGGTCGATTGCCAGGGCTACCCACAAAGAATATGTGAGATTATCACTGGGAGGCGTCAGAGACGAGTCCGAGATCCGGGGGCACAGGAAGACTTACGTGGGAGCTATGCCGGGAAGGATCGTGGCAGCGATCCGTCAGGCTAAAGTACGCAACCCGCTGATGCTTCTGGATGAAGTGGATAAGGTGGGAAAGGACCAGAGAGGAGATACGGCATCGGCGCTCCTGGAAGTCCTGGATGGAGAGCAGAACGAACATTTCCGGGATCATTATCTGGAAGTGCCGCTGGATTTAAGTGATGTACTGTTCATCGCCACGGCAAATGATCTTTCCACGATCCCCAAACCGCTTTTAGACCGGATGGAGGTCATAGAAGTTTCCAGTTACTCTGAAAACGAGAAATTTCACATCGCCAAAAATTATCTGGTAAAAAAGCAGATGGAAGCCAACGGGCTGACTCCGAAGGAAATTGTCTGGAAGGACGATGCTCTCAGGCTGCTGATCGACAGTTATACGAGAGAAGCGGGTGTGAGAAGCCTGGAGAGAACCATTGGAAATGTTTCCCGAAAGATTACAAAAGACATTTATCAGGGAAAGAAGAAAAAAGTGACGGTGACGAAAAAAGCAGTCCGGGATTATTTGGGCACGGCTCCGTATGAACTGGAAAAAGAAAATTTGAAGGACGAGGTGGGAATCGTGCACGGACTGGCATGGACCAGTGTCGGAGGCGTCATGCTCAACGTGGAAGTAAACACAATGCCGGGGAAGGGCAAGTTTACCGTCACAGGATCTCTTGGTGATGTGATGAAGGAATCGGCCCAGGCTGCAGTCAGCTATATCCGGAGCAAGAGCGGCAAATATAAGATCAAGGATGATTTCTTTGAATCTCACGATATCCACATTCACATTCCGGAAGGTGCGGTGCCAAAAGACGGACCGTCTGCCGGAATTACCATGACTCTTGCCCTCATCTCGGCGATCACGGGAAGAAAAGTCCGGGGAACTGTGGCAATGACCGGAGAGGTGACGATCAGAGGACAGGTATTGGCAATCGGGGGACTGAAAGAAAAAATGCTGGCGGCAAAACGCGCGGGCATGACAAAAGTACTCGTGCCAAAGGCCAATGAAAAAGATGTCAGGGAATTTGATACAGAGATTACAGAAAATATCGAGATCGTATATGTGAAAAAGATTGAGGACGTCATAAGGGAGGCTCTTCTTTCTTAACAGACAAAGAGATGAGACAGGGAGGCAGCTAACATGAACTATCAGGCGACAATGGAATTTATTGGACGAGCCAATAAGTTTGGAAGTATTTTAGGACTTGACAATATCAGGGAATTGTTAAACCGTCTCGGGAATCCCCAGGACCGGCTGAAGATCGTTCATATAGCAGGAACTAACGGAAAAGGTTCTACCCTGGCGTTTCTTGCGTCGGTATTCAAAGAGCAGGGTTATGAAGCAGGGCGGTATGTGTCGCCTGCTTCTTTCTGCTATGAAGAAAAGTTCCGTATTAACGATGAGATCATCACAAAGGAAGATCTCTGCTTTTATATGGAGAAAATAAAAAAAACAGCGGAGGAGATGGTCAGGGACGGAAAAGAGCATCCGACAGTCTTCGAAATGGAGACTGCCCTTTCATTTCTTTATTTTCTCGATAAAAAAGTGGACGCAGTCCTTCTGGAAACAGGGCTTGGGGGACGACTGGATGCAACAAACGTGATAAAGCACCCGATCTGTACAGTCATTGCATCGATTGGCTATGACCATACCCAGTATCTGGGCAGCACGATTCAGGAGATCGCAGGTGAGAAGGCAGGTATCCTGAAAAAAGGATGTCCTGCCGTTTCTTACGATAATACTTCTGAGGCCAGGGAAGTGATAGAGAAGGCTGCAGAAGAAAAAAACGTGCCTCTCATCTTCGCAGACACAAGCCGTGTCACCGTCTTATCCGAAAACTTAGAGGGCTCAGTATTTTCTTATGTCTGTGCAGATGGAACAGAGTACCGGAATATGGAAATCGGTATGCTTGGGGAGCATCAGATCTTTAATGCCGCAGCCGCTCTGGAGACCATTCAAATCTTAAAAAAATCTTATATTTTTCGGCAGGATTCCATAAGAAAAGGATTTAAAAATGCCAGGTGGGATGGCCGATTACAGCGTATTTCCGCGGTTCCTGCGGCTTTCTGCGACGGAGCTCACAACCCGGACGGAGCCCAGAAGCTTTTACGGTTCCTTCAAAAGAATTTTACAAATAAAAAAATAATCTATATAATGGGAGTATTGTCGGATAAAGATTATCCGCAGATGTTAAAGATCATGTCTCCAATGTCAGATGAAATTTACACGGTGACACCGGAAGGTGACCGTGCCCTGCCTTCGGGTGTGCTAGCTGACGCTGCCCGTTCGTTTTACCGGAAAGTGACCGAAGGAGGAAGTCTTGGAGAATGTTATCAGAAGGTTAAGAAGGAATGCGGACAGGACGATGTTATCGTCGTGTTCGGAACCCTGTCATTTTTAAAAGAACTGAGAGGTTAGAGCAGTGAAGCGGCTTTCATATATCACGAATCATCCGGAATATCAGAGTGCTTACCGGCAGATTCAGGATGCGGAGAAAGGAAGGGCCTTTTGTCTCCACGACACCGGGCACTTCCTGGCAGTTTCCAGGATTGCTTATATCCTTGTGCTTGAAGAACGGCTTGACGTAAAGAAAGATGTGATCTATGCCGCAGGTTTTCTGCACGATATCGGAAGAGGAAAGCAGTATGCCGAGGGAATTCCACATGAGGAGGCAGGCATTTCGATCGCCTCGGCTATTTTGTCTGAGTCCCCTTATAATATAGAGGAGCGGAGCACGATTCTGCTTTTATTAGAGTCCCACAGAAGGCCGGACAGTGATAAGCTTTCCTGCCTTTTTGGCCGGGCAGACAAGCTCTCCAGGGACTGCTGCAACTGTAAGGCGAGAGAAGAATGCTATTGGCCGGAAGAGAAGAAAAACAACATATATCGGTATTAGGAGCTGGACATGAAGATAGGAAAAAGACAATTTGATATGAAAAACCATGGATATATTATGGGGATACTCAATGTGACTCCGGACTCTTTTTCGGATGGAGGAAGATACACCCGTCTGGATGCGGCTCTGAAGCATGCGGAGCAAATGCTCGGCGAAGGGGCGGATATCATCGATGTCGGAGGGGAATCCACCCGCCCGGGACATGAAAAGATCACCGTGGATGAAGAGATCGAGAGGACAGCTCCGGTGATTGAGGCACTGAAAAGAGAGTTTGATCCGGTCATTTCCCTGGATACATACAAGTGGCAGGTGGCTGAGGAAGGCATCCGTGCAGGCGCCGATATGATCAACGACATATGGGGACTCAAGTGGGACGGAAAAATGGCTCCGCTGCTGGCCAGGGAAGGCCTTCCGGCCTGCCTTATGCATAACCGGAAGAATACAGATTACAAGAATTTTTTGAGTGATGTGATAAAGGACCTCAGGGAGACTATGCAGACTGCCGGGGAGGCCGGCATGCGGAAAGAACAGATACTGCTGGACCCGGGCATTGGAT
This sequence comes from Anaerostipes sp. AF04-45, assembly GCF_003461725.1. Lineage (NCBI taxonomy): Bacteria > Bacillati > Bacillota > Clostridia > Lachnospirales > Lachnospiraceae > Anaerostipes > Anaerostipes sp. AF04-45. The sequence goes on along the minus strand of NZ_QTXQ01000005.1, from coordinate 158,586 downwards.
TTGCAAAGACTTTGGAACAAAATTTGATGCTCATGAACCATTTGGAACTTCTTCTTGAGTTTCAGGTGCCGGTACTGCTCGGTACATCCAGAAAATCTATGATCGGATTTACTCTGGATCTGCCGGCAGATGAGAGGACAGAGGGTACTGTGGCCACTACGGTGAGCGGATATATGAAAGGCTGCCGGATGTTCCGGGTTCATGACGTTAAGGAAAACAGGCGCGCCCTCACTATGATCGAGGCAATCTGCCGTTATTAAAGGAGCGGGGAAGATGGATCAGATTATTATAAAAGAGCTGGAGCTTTACAGCAATCACGGCGTATATAAAGAAGAAAAAGTCCTGGGACAGAAATTTCTTGTGTCCGCAGTACTGTATACAGATACAAAACGGGCCGGCAAGAGTGATAAAATAGAATACTCCGTCAACTACGGGGAAGTATGCCATCGGATTCGGGAGATCATGGAGGGAAATACCTTTGACCTGATCGAACGGGTGGCGGAAACGATTGCAGAGCGGCTTCTGATAGAATTTGACCTGATCAGGAAGACAGAGGTGGAAGTCAAAAAACCCTGGGCTCCGATCGGGCTGCCGATCCAGAGTGTCTCTGTCAGAATTGAGCGGCAGTGGCACCGGGCATATATTGGGATAGGTTCCAATATGGGGGACCGGATGAAGTATATAAACGAAGCAGTAAAACAGATGAAACAGGAAGATGATCTCAGGCTGATCTGTGTGTCAGACCTTGCAGAGACAGAACCTTACGGATATACGGAGCAGGATAAATTTATCAACGGATGTATCGGGATCGATACATTGAAGACACCTGAGGAACTCCTCGAATATTTGCAGGGACTGGAAAATAATGCGGGCAGAGAACGGATTGTACATTGGGGACCAAGGACACTGGATCTGGATATTTTGCTGTATGATGACATCGTGATTCATGGAGATCATTTGACGATACCTCATCCAGAGATTCCGAAACGAAGTTTTGTTTTGGAGCCTCTCGTACAGATAGCACCCTATGAGAGGCATCCTGTCTTGAACAAGACGATCCTGGAGTTAAAAGATGCTTTGGAGGAAAAGGAAGAAAAATGAGAGATTTACTTGACATAAGAAAGGACATAGACCGGATAGACCGGAAGATTGTCCGCCTGTTTGAAGAGCGGATGCATTGTTCCGAGGAGGTTGCAGAGTATAAAAAAGGAACAGGCAAGCCGATTTATGACAGAGATAGGGAACAGGAGAAGATAGAGGCGCTAACAGGCGAAGTCGAACCGGAGTTTTTAAAGAAGGGAACAGAGGAACTCTTTTTACAGCTTATGTCCATCGGGCGCAGATACCAGTACAGTCTCCTGTCGGAAGAAGACAGCTACGTGCGGAAAATGTTTAAAGAGGTGGATAAACTGGAGATCAACCGAGATACAAAAGTTGTATATCAGGGGATTCCCGGAGCGTATCAGGAACAGGCCATGGTGCAGTTTTTTGGAGAAAATATCAGCCATTTTACAGCCGATGAATTTAAAGATGTGGTCGTGGCAGTGGATGAGGGAAAGGCAGATTACGGAATTCTGCCCATCGAAAATACCTCCGCAGGCACTGTGAGCGGCATCTATGATCTGCTCCTGAATCATGACGTATGTGTAGTCGGGGAAGAGACGGTAGAGTGCAATCATGCCCTTGTAGGCATTAAGGGAACAGATCTTTCCAAGGTGACCAAGGTATATTCACATCCCCAGGGGCTGATGCAGTGCAAGCAATTTTTAGACGAGACCGGCTGGGATCAGGTTCGCATAAGGAACACTGCCGTTGCGGCCAAAAAAGTTGCGGATGACAATGACCCGACCAAGGTTGCGATTTCCAGCGAGCGGGCGGCTAAGCTCTATGGACTGGAGGTGCTGAAGCGCAAGGTGAATTACGAAGGAAATAACTGCACCCGTTTTGTGGTTATGTCCAAGAAAAAGCAGTACCGGAGAGATGCCGGGAAGGTAAGCATCAGTTTTTCTCTTCCGCATGAGACGGGATCTCTTTATAACATTCTTGCACATTTTATGTTCAATGATGTCAGTATGACGAATATTGAATCCAGACCGCTTCCGAACAGGCAGTGGGAATATGGATTTTATATAGATGTGGCCGGAAACTTAAATGAACCGGGCATACGCAATGCTCTGACCGGCATCCGGGCGGAGGTAAAGGACTTTAAAATACTTGGAAATTTTTAAGGACACTGAAGAGAGGGGCAGGCTTTAAAAACAGCCGTTTAAAAAATACAAAATTAGGTGGGAAGAAAACATGAACAGTAAATCAAATGGTTTGAAAGACAAACTGGGAAAAATCCATAGCTTTATTCACAAGTTTGGAAAGTACTTTATTATTGCGTGTCTGATCTTATTCTGTGTGCTGTGTATTAAGAATAAAGATCAGTTTGCGGAACGGGTAGCTAAGGGCGTACCGGAAAGCGGCATGGAGAAGATCGCGATTGCAGACGGGGATACGATTAAGCAGGAATTTAAAGCTAATTTTACTTCGGCAGAAAGAATTGACTTCCGTGTGGGGAGAAACTATGGAGATGCAAGACCGGGAAGCATTGATCTGACGATAAAAGATTCAAAAGGTAATGTTGTATTTCATATCACCCCAACGATGGAGGAAGTTGACGGAAGGGCTGAAGTCAAATCCACTATGCGCCGCAGAGAGCTTCATGACGACCGCTGGTACAAAGTTGTCGTGAATCAGAAGCTTGAAAAGGGAGAAACTTATACCTACGAAATTAAAGGAATCGGAATTAACAAGAAAGATCCTCTGTATATTTACATTTCAAAGGATATGGGTTCTGTTTTCCAGCCTCTTGTAAAGAATAACAAGACACAGGATATCCGTCTCTGTGCAAGGGTTTGGACAACCCAGATTGACATGTGGGCCATCGGTTTGACGATTGCCATTGCCGTAGGATTGATTGTACTTTTACTGGTTCAGCTGAATATTCCTGAAAAATGGAATAAATGGCTCACATGGGCCTTATTTATTGTGAATCCGTGGCTGGCCTTTTATATGGTCGAAAAGGTATTTTACAATCCAATCAGTGTCATGGGTATTCTGTCCTATGCCTTGAATGTCATATGGTTCTATATCATCTTTGCAATACTGCTTCTGATCTTTAACCGGGTCAAATATGCAGTTATTGTGGGGAATCTGCTCTTATACGGATGTGCGGTTGGAAACTACTTCGTCATGCAGTTCAGAGGCACACCGATCACACCGGCGGATATATGGGCGCTCGGTACTGCTATGGACGTTGCGGATCACTATACTCTGTCCTATGATAAAGCAGCCATTGTTGCTACAATTATTTGTTTGGGACTGTGCATCATAGCATGGAAACTGGATACTATCAAGGCGTTTCGGTGGAAGCACCGTCTGGCGGCATTGGCCGTTGTAGTTGTGGCAACACTGGGACAGAGTTTCTTCTGCACCAGGGTGAACTTTTTAGAAGCACATAACGTAAAGGTAGAATTTTTCAATCAGAAAAAGGGATATAAACGAAACGGCTTTGTCTTAAGCTTCCTTCTGAATGTACAGTATCTTCTTGGGACGGAACCGGAAGGATACAGTGTGGATAAGGTAAAAGACATTGCCAAAAATTATGAGGTGACAACCGGACAGAACAAGAATCTGAAGCAGAAACCAAATGTGGTCGTCATCATGAACGAGACATTTTCTGATCTGAATGTGGTCAACAAGATCAAGACAAATAAAGAAGTGATGCCTTATATCAATTCTATGAAAGAAAATACAATCAAGGGTGATATGCTGGTATCTGTATTCGGAGGCGGAACAAGCAACTCCGAGTATGAGTTCCTCACAGGAAACTCAGTATCTTCTCTTCCGCTGAACGGAAATGCATATACCCAGTTTGTAAAACACGAAGTGCCGAGTCTTGCTACCCAGTTAAAAGAACAGGGATATGACACGACCGCATTCCACCCTTATAAGCCGAATGCATGGAACAGACAGAGCGTGTATCCGCTGCTTGGATTCGACAACTTCCTGGATGAGTCATCGCTGGATGAATCCAAAGTCAGGAGAATCAGAGGATGGGTCAGCGACGAGTCAGATTATGACAAGATCATAGAGACATTCGAGAACAGAAAATCAGATAATCCTCTGTTTATGTTTAATGTAACAATTCAGAACCACGGCGGATATCTGCTTCCGGACGATAACTTCAAGCAGGAAATTACGATTGAAGACGAGAAGAAGACAGAACCCGCAGAGCGTTATCTGTCTCTGATCCATGAATCCGACCGGGCATTTAAGAAGCTGATCGATTACTTTAAGGAGCAGAAAGAACCGACCATCGTTGTGATGTTCGGAGACCATCAGCCAAAACTGGAAGACGAGTTCTATGAGCTTCTCTACGGAAAGGACTTAAACAGCCTGAACATCAAGGAGATGCAGAAGAAATTTACTGTTCCGTTTGTTATCTGGGCAAACTATGATATCAAAGAACAGGAAAATGTAAAACTTACCAGTGCCAACTATCTGTCCACGCTGATGCTGAAACAGACAAATTTAAAAATGACTCCGTATAATCAGTATCTGGAAGAACTGGAGAAACAGATTCCGGCAATCAATGCCAACGGATATGTGACAAAAGACGGTAAAAATGTTGCGACCCAGGATGAGGAAGATAAAGATAAATGGCTGACAAACTATCAGTATCTGCAGTACAATTCCCTGCTGGACTATAAACACCGCGTAGATTCCTTCTTTTCTGTGAAAGAAAAGTAGGAATCTCCATGCGGATTCTTGACACATGGGACAAAACAATATAATATTAAAATGTTGTTCGCTTTATGCAAAAGAAAATGGCGAAAACACGTCATTGATAATTAGGAGGATACACATATGGTTAAAGCAATAGTTGGAGCCAACTGGGGCGACGAAGGAAAAGGTAAGATCACGGATATGTTAGGTGAGACTTCTGACATTATCGTGCGTTTCCAGGGAGGAGCGAATGCCGGGCATACCATCATCAACGACTACGGAAAGTTCGCGCTTCACACGCTGCCATCCGGTGTATTCTATGATCATACAACCAGCATTATCGGTAACGGTGTGGCACTGAATATTCCTGTGCTTTTTAAGGAGATTGGGGAAATCGTCTCCCAGGGAGTGCCAAAGCCGAAAATTCTCGTTTCCGACCGTGCCCAGATCGTTATGCCGTACCATATCCTGTTTGATGAATACGAGGAGGAACGACTGGGAAAAGGGTCCTTCGGATCTACAAAATCGGGGATCGCACCGTTTTATTCAGACAAATATGCAAAGATCGGTTTCCAGGTCAACGAGTTGTTTGACGGCAAAGTGTTAAAAGAAAAATTGGTCAGAATCTGCGAGATGAAGAATGTTTTGCTCGAGCATCTCTACCACAAACCCCTTCTTAATCCGGATGAGCTGTATGAAAAACTGATGGAGTACAAGGAAATGGTAGCGCCGTATGTCTGCGATGTATCCCTGTTTCTTCACAAAGCGATGAAAGAACAGAAGACCATTCTCCTGGAAGGCCAGCTGGGCTCGTTAAAGGACCCGGACCACGGTATTTATCCGATGGTGACATCTTCCTCCACTTTAGCGGCGTACGGAGCGATCGGTGCAGGTATTCCGCCATATGAAATTAAGAAGATTGTCACCGTAGTTAAAGCATACTCAAGTGCTGTAGGCGCAGGTGCCTTCGTCAGTGAGATTTTCGGAGAAGAAGCCGATGAGCTCAGAAAACGCGGGGGAGACGGCGGTGAATTCGGGGCAACGACCGGACGTCCGAGAAGGATGGGATGGTTTGACGTCGTGGCTTCCAAGTACGGATGCAGGATGCAGGGAACGACAGACGTGGCATTTACCGTGCTCGATGTTCTTGGCTATTTAGAAGAAATTCCGGTCTGCGTCGCTTATGATATTGACGGTGAAATAACGACCGATTTCCCGACAACGGGTGATCTGGAGAGAGCAAAACCGGTGATCGAAGTACTTCCGGGATGGAAGAGTGACATCCGCGGAATTACAAAATACGAAGAACTGCCGGAAAACTGCAGAAAATACGTAGAGTTCGTCGAGGAAAAGATCGGATATCCGATTACGCTGATCTCCAACGGACCCGGCAGACATGAGATTATCCGCAGAGGATATACAGACTAAAAATAAAAAAAACCTCTTTGCAGATATGGCAAAGAGGTTTTTTGCAAAGGTATAGGAGACATCTATGGAAAAAGAACAGGAACAAGAGAATAAGAAAAAACAAAACTTCAGGAAAGAAGTCAGAAGCTGGATTGTCTGTATTGCTGCCACTCTGGCCATTACTTTGTTTATCACGAATTTCGTCATAGTCAACGCCAGTATACCGAGCGGTTCCATGGAAAATACCATCATGACCGGAGATAAACTCATTGCATTCAGGACCGCATACCTGTTCAGTGAGCCTGAACGGGGAGATGTGATTATATTTGAGTACCCGGACGACGAGTCAGAGTGGTATATTAAGAGAGTCATTGCACTTCCGGGAGAAACGATCGAGGTAAAGGACGGAAAGGTTTATATCAACGGGAGTAAAAAGCCCCTGAAGGAGCCTTATATTAAAGAGGAGCCAGTGGACGATTTCGGACCGTATAAAGTGCCGAAGAACGGATACTTTGTCATGGGAGACAATCGGAACAGTTCCAATGATGCCAGAGAATGGCAGACTCACTATGTGACCAGGGAAGAGATCATAGGAAAAGCAAGCTTTCGATATTATCCGTCTCCAAAGTGGATCAAATAAAGGAGTGAGACCATGAAAAGAAAAATCAGGATTGTTATGTTTGCAGCGGCAGTCATGCTTGCCCTGGCAGCGGCAGGATGTCAAAAAAAATCTGAACAAAACCAGAAGCCTTTCGTATCGGAAAAAGATCTGAAAGCATTCATAGGAGAGACAACCAAAAAAGACGAAGTTTCTGATTTCCCAAAACTGGACTACGCTTCAGATGACAGGGTGATGTTCCACAATTCCCAGGGCTTCTATGTCTTTGATCTGAAGGAGAAGAAAGTTACTGCAGCTTTGGACCTGGCAAAAATGAAATTATTTTCCGAGGATGGGGAGACAGAGGCAAAGATCATCGTTTCCAGTGACGGAAATATGGTCCGGCTCTTGAGAACAAAAGGGGAAGATACGGTTAAAGACTATTTCTATGATGTGAAGGAACAGACTCTGTCGGATAAAAAACAGGCTTTTGATGATGTCTACGAAGGGGATATCCAGAATACAGACAAAAAGAAGTTTGCCGGACGCCCGAAGGAAGAGGTGATCCGGGAACTTATGGAAAATGGGCAGAATGATTCCAATGCGCTGATCCAAAATGACAGCACCGTGGACTTCCTCGGATACCCATCCGGTGTATATATGAAGGAAGATCAGATGTTTAAAAATCTTTCTTTGGTCCAATACGATGTCAAAGCAAAAAAGAAGACTGTGACTTCTCTGTTTGACGGGTTTGTAAAGACCGATCGGGAGACTGACGCCTCAAAGCTTGTCTTTAAAGGCAGCCGTTTCATGAAATTCAGCGAAAACGGTGTTCTCTACTTCGATGTGGATGCTATGCAGAAGACCGACGGGACGAAGGGGACATTTGGGGAACTTGTCATTGGAAATGTCTTTCAGTCAAAGAGCGGGAAACTTACAGTTACATTTGAAGATATTTCAAAAGGAGATCTTTCTCTGAAACCGGTACTGTCACTGAACAACATCGATGAAAAGGGAGAACCCCAAATGATAGAATTAACAAAAGGTAAAAACACCTATACCTTCAGTGGCCTGAAAAAAGAATTATTTTACTATATTGACTACTATGCCACAAAAGATGCACCGGATGAGAAGAGCATGGAAAAGACCGATCAGCAAAATAAAAAGCTCAGGGTGAGCATAAGCAGCTAAAAGCATGGACGCCGGACACAGTCTGTGCTATAATAGTGATACAAAAAAATTGTATGAACCTAATTATTTTTTAGAAAGTGAGGAATCAGCTATGACATGTGAGACTATCAATGCACAGAAAGCTCCCGCAGCAGTGGGACCATACTGCCATGCGGTAAAAGCGGGTGAACTTGTATTTACTTCAGGACAGCTTGGGCTGGACCCGGAAAATGGAACTCTGCCGGATGGAGTGGAAGCACAGGCGGACCAGGCACTGAGCAACCTGGATGAAGTACTGAAAGAGGCAGGATTATCTCTTAGTGATGTGATCAAGACTACTGTATTTTTAGACGATATCAATGATTTTGCGGCAATCAATGCAATTTATGAGAAAAGGTTCGGAGACAACAAACCCGCCCGGTCCTGTGTGGAAGTGGCGGCACTTCCCAAAGGGGCGCTTTTTGAAATAGAAGCGGTCGCAGCTGTGAAATAACATTATCACCGAAGAAAACCCGGTTTCCTGCAAATGTAAATTCAGGATCCGGGTTTTCTTTTATTGTCCGGGTAAATGGGGTATAATGAAAGTAAGAATTTATGGCTTCACAGAACAGGAGAGACTGCATGGGAGAAAGAAAGAAAAAAATTCAAATAAATTCAGCAGTCATCCTTCTGGTAATTATAGCGCTGCTTTCATATTTCATTTTTTCGTTTGTACAGTATTACCGTGAAATGGATCAAAAGATCGCAGCCCAGACAAAACATGACCTGCAGACTACAAATGATACGGCCAAGGCAGCTTTGAATTCACTGTTAAAGGACGGGAAAAACTGGCTGGAGAGTCTTGCGGTCATATGTGATATTCCAGATGGGACAGGGAAAGAAAACTGGTGGAATGTAGTCAAAAAGTTCGATACAAAAGGAATGAAAATCGGAGTTGCAGACAGCAGAGGAACGATTTACTACAGCAGCCATAAGAAGATGGATATCTCCGGGAGACAGTACTACAAAGTTCTTAAAAAACAAAAGAGCAGCATCTCCAAAGTACTTTTTGATGAAGAAGAAGGAACCGAATCCATTATCATCGGTGTGCCTATGATAAAGCAGGGCAGATTTGAAGGCGCCATCTGCCTGGAGTACAGCACAATGGAGCTGGGAAGACTTCTCAATGGGAAAGATACCAGCGGGATGGGAGCTGTACTTGTGTTTACACGAAAAGGCAGGATGGTCGCTTCCTATGAAGGAATGGAGAAATTTCCGACCATGTATGATATGCTCAAGACTATGAAATACGATGACCCGGCACAGCTGCATGAGATGGAGGCAAACGTACAGAAAGGAAGCAGCGGTTTTCTGAACTATCAAAACAAAGGAAAATTGCGCATGCTTTACTATGAACCGGCGGATATCAGTGACTGGATAATTTGTACGTTGGCTGTGGCGGAACTCTATGAAGGAACACTGTATTCTTTAAAAAGCGAGACATTTATACTCATGACCAAGGGTGTGCTGATTACCATTCTGCTTTTATTCTTTAGCCTGCAGTTTTTTAAAATCCATAGAAACGAAAAAAGAGAGAATACAAAAGATGTGCTGACAGGTGTCATAAACCGTAAATATTTTCAAAAATTACTGGAAAAGGATTTAAAGCGGAATAAAAAGTACCGTGCCTGTTTCTTTCTGGACGTGGATGACTTTAAAAGAATCAATGATACTTATGGACACCAAAAGGGAGACGAAGTTTTGACTGCCGTGGCCAGACATTTAGAGAAAAATCTTCGCGAAAAAGATGTAGTCAGCCGCTACGGAGGAGATGAATTTACCTGTCTGATCTATGGGATTACAGAGAAAGAGAAGATAAGGGAGATTGCCGGCAGGATCCTTCGGGAAGTGACGGGGAAAGTCCATGTGAATATCAGTATGGGTATTACTTTGATCCAGGATAATGATTCCTATGAGCAGATCATCGAGAGAGCGGACGGTGCATTGTATGAAGCAAAAGTAAGGGGCAAAAACCAGTTTATGATTCTTTAAGTATTTAATTTCAGGAGGGATGCTTAACCGGGCAGTCCCTCCTGATTTTAAAAACTAAGCTTTCATTTCCTCCTCTGCAGGATTCCCCTGTTCAGAATCATCAGGAGCATATACGAGCAGTTTTTTTGACATAAAATAGAAAACTCCGGTGGTGACGGCAGAGGCCAGAATATCTGCAATCGGTTCTGCCGCGAAGATTCCCGTAGTGCCAAAAAATAACGGCAGGAACAAGGCCAGAGGGATCAGCAGGATGATCTTTCTCAGAAGGGCCATGACAAGAGAAATCTTTGCCCTGCCCAGTGCCATGAATGTATTTTGGCAGGCGTACTGTGCCCCGATAAACAGAAAGCCTCCCATGAAAATGCGGATCATGGGTCTGCCGAGGACAGAGAGCTGCCTGGCTGCCTCACCGCTGGAAAACAGATAGATATAGATCTGGGGAACTGCCATGGAGAGGGCCCAGATTCCCAAAGTGTAGGCCACAGTGATCACAAATAACAGGCGAAAGGCCTTTTTTACCCGGTCCATATTCCGGCTTCCATAGTTAAAGCTGATGATCGGCTGTGCACCCTGAGCGAGTCCAAGGGCGGGCATGGATAGAAACTGCATGGCGCTTATGGCGATGGTCGTGACAGAGACAAGGGAGTCTGCGTTGGCACCGCCGTAGCGTTTCATTCCTGAATTTAATGTGATCTGTACCAGACTTTCTGTGGACTGCATAATAAACGGCGCGATCCCCAGGGCGATAACAGGGAGGAGAACTTTCGCTTCCAGCCTGAGATTTTTCCTGCGGATCTTGAGATCCGTTTTCTTTCCGGTTAAAAAACGGAGGACCCAGGCCGCAGAGACCCCCTGGGAAATGACGGTAGCTAAGGCGGAGCCCTTGACACCGAGACCCATGATAAAAATAAAGATTGGGTCCAGTACGATATTTAATAGAGCCCCAATCAGCACTGTGAGCATACTGGTCCTGGCAAACCCCTGGCAGGTGATAAAGCTGTTCAGGCCGAGAGAAAACATGACAAAAATGGAGCCGAGCAGATAGATGCCCAGATAGTCATTGGCATAAGGCAGTATATTGTCTGTCGCTCCAAACATGGAAAGCAGAGGTTCTTTTGCAAGATAAAAAAACAGGGTAAGAGGAACGGCCAGAGCAATCAAAGCTGTGACGGCATTCCCAAGGATTTTTTCCGCCCCGTCATGATCCTGCTGTCCCATTTTTATTGAGACTCTGGGGCTTCCTCCCATACCGATCATGGAGGCAAATGCAGAAATGATCATAATGATCGGAAAAGCAATTCCAAGCCCTGCAATGGCAAGAGGTCCTTCTCCTCCCGGAAGACGGCCGATGTAAATGCGGTCCACCATATTATACAGCGCGTTTATGACTTGGGCGGCAATGGTGGGAACAGCCAGCTGGAACAATAATTTGCCGACAGGCATGGTTCCAAGGGCTGTTTCGTTGTTTGTATTCAAAAAATCACTCCTATCATATAAAAATGTCACTTTATTATTTTACATTGTTCTCTCAATGGGAGCAATTCTTTTCTTCAGGAAAGGGGCAGGTTATGGACAGTCAGAAAGGAAAACAGGAAATTGTATATCAGATATATCCGAAAAGTTTTTGCGACAGTAGCGGGGATGGAATCGGAGATTTGAGAGGAATTTTAAAGCATCTTGATTATCTTAGTGATCTGGGAGTGACCATGCTGTGGATCTGTCCGGTCTATGCTTCACCGATGGATGACAATGGTTACGATGTTTCGGATTATTATGCCGTTCATCCCATGTTTGGGACGATGGAGGATTTGGAAAAGCTCATAGATGAGGCGGGGATCAGGGGGATGAAAATCATGATGGATCTGGTGCTCAATCACACATCGGATGAACATGTCTGGTTTCAGAACGCGCTGAGGGATCCAAAAAGCAGATACAGGGATTATTATATATTTAAGAAATCCAGGAATGGGCGCCCACCGAGCAATTTAAGGTCTGTTTTCGGGGGATCAGTGTGGGAGCCTGTTGAGGGAACGGAGGAGTACTACTTTCATTCTTTTTCAAAAAGGCAGCCGGATCTTAACTGGGAAAACGAAGACATGAGAAAAGAACTGTATGAAATGATCCGGTGGTGGATGAAAAAAGGAATTGCGGGATTTCGTGTGGATGCCATCAATTTTATAAAAAAGGATCACACTTTTCCTGACGGAAAACCTGATGGAAGGGATGGGCTGGCAAGCTGCCTTCTGTATGTAAGAAATGTAAAAGGGATTGAAGCCTTTTTGAGGGAACTTAAAAACCAAGTATTTGACCCACTGGACTGTGTCACTGTCTCAGAGGCTGTAGATGTACCATATTCATCACTTGGAGATTATATTGGAAAGCAGGGATGTTTTTCGATGATGTTTGACTTCAGTTATACAAATTTTGATCTGGAAGGAAAAGATGAGAAATGGTATAAAAGGAAAACATGGACGACAGAAGAATTCAGAGAGTTACTGTTTAAAAGCCAGGAAGAGATTCAGAAGACTGGCTGGCCGGCAGTATTTATAGAAAACCACGACCAGCCCAGAGCGGTGAGCAAATTTTTTCCTGATAAAAAAGCCCAGACGTATGAGGCTGCTTCCATGCTGGCTGCCATGTATTTCTTTTTGAGGGGGACTCCTTTTATTTACCAGGGACAGGAATTAGGAACAACAAATGTATGGAAAGATTCTGTCTGTGAATTTGATGATATTGAGAGCAGAGGACAGTACCTTTCTGCTCTGTCAGACGGATGTACAAAAGAAGAAGCACTGTACTATATTAACCTGCGCAGCAGAGACAATGCAAGAGAGATGATGGACTGGAAAGAGGCAGAGACCCAGGAGAAAGAAGAGCAATCGGTACTGAAATTTTACAAAAAGATGACAGCACTCAGAAAACAGGAGCCGTGTTTAATTTACGGTAAATTCATCCCTCATAGAGAATACGGAAAAGAAGTGGTGGCATATGAGAGAAACGACGGATTTACAAGATTCCTTATACTGTGTAACTTTTCACGAAGAACAAAGAAGATTGGGGTAAGAGGAGGAGAGATACTGCTGAGCAATCAGCCGGTGAAAGAAAAAATTCTGAGGCCCTTTCAGGTCATATTGATAAAAGATTGATCTGCAGATGATATAAAAAATTTCTATACTTAAGAAGAAATTCATTCTTTTTTAATCTATTCCATTAGGATACAATGAAATAGAGTGTTACTGTTTTGCCAGATAAATAATTGGAGGTAATTAGAATGAACCAGCGGAGCACTGAGATTGTGCAGTTATTAAGTAAAGAGAAGGATGAGATTACAGTCTCAGGATTTGCAGAATATTTTCAGGTGTCTCAGAAAACTATCCGCAATGATTTAAAAGAAATTAATACGATTCTGAATCAGAATCAGCGGGAGGAAGTTTTGATACAGAGCGGCGGCAGAATCAATCCGCCGGAGAACTTTAAAGAATCTCTGTCATTACTGCTCGAGGGGGATTTCTACAACTATAAATTATCAAGGAAAGAACGCAGGCAGGCAGCATCGGCAATGATTGTAAATTCTGCAGATTATATTACGCTTGCAACCATTGCAGATCATTTGTTTGTCAGCAGGGCAACGGTCATCAATGATCTGAAAGACATTAAGGCATTTATCAGGGAAGGAAATCTGAATGTGATCTCTCATGCCAACAAGGGACTTCGTATAGAAGGTGCAGAGAGTGAAAAGAGAAATTTTCTTTTGAATCTTCTTCGTCCCTCCCTTTCCATCTATGAAAATCATAAAAATGTCGTTGCTGAGCATGTCAGTGTACAGGCAGGTGACTCCTCTGTTATTCAGAAAATTCTGGGAGAACAGGAACAACGGTATAAGAAATATCTGGATGACAGCTCTTTTCGGGAGATTATTTTATATTTAAGAATTATGGTGAACCGGAATCAGATGGGAGAATTTCTTGAGCCGCAGCCGGATACGAACAGTGAGAATTATATGTTTGCCCTGGATACGCTGAAATACATTTCACAGTATTGTGATGTGGTTACAACCGAGGACGACATTAAGTATTTCAGCAGATTTCTGGATGGAGTACGCTACATGAACAACAGCAGATTCAGTAAGAATACAGTTATCATCCAAATGATCACGAGACAATATATTTCGGGTATTTCTTCGGAACTGGGAATCGATCTGAATGCGGATTATGATTTTTTTGAGAATCTGTCCAATCATCTGGGATCTATATTTTCTGCACCTCCAATCGATTATCAGGAAGTCGATGTGATTAATGAGGTATTGGAAGATAATCAGGATGTACTGGAGGCAGTCAACAACCAGATGTTCGTTATATATCAATATACGGAGCGTCAATTAAACGAGATAGAAATAAAATATATTGCAGTCCATGTATGCGCAGCCATTGAACGAAAGAAAAATAAAGAGGTTGCTTTCCGTGTGATTGTAGCCTGCCACGCAGGAATCGGAACGTCCAGATTATTATTGGAAAAGCTGAAAAGGCATTTTAAATTCCGGGTTGTGGATGTGATCTCAGCCCATGAAGCGATGAGCATCGAGCCTAATGCAGCCGACTTTGTAATCTCCACGGTCCCGCTGGAAGGCTGCTCATTAGAGTATGTTGTTGTCTCAGCGGCTTTTAATGATGCGGATTATATCCGTGTGGGAAATAGGATCGATGCACTGAGAAACTGCAGAAATTTTCCGGTCAGAATGGAAGAAGACGGTTTAAGCGCCAAAGGTTTGATCGATGAGATCCATCCGCTTGTATACAGCATGATCGAGCCGGAAGAAAAGGCGAAGACATTTATGAAGGAACTGCGCAGAGTGATCCGGGATTATTTTAAACAATCTGTGGAAAATGAGACGGAGGTTCTGTCGCCGTATCTGCATCATCTGCTGCCGGCAATGAATATTGAAGTGGATGTAGAATGTGAAGACTGGAAGGATGCAGTGCGAAAGTCCGGTGAAAAGCTTGTAGAGAGAGGCTATATTGAGTCAAGGTATATAGACGCAATGATCCATAGCATTGAAGAATATGGTTCTTATGTCGTATTGTCAAAAGGATTTGCCATGCCACATGCAAAAGTAGAAGAAGGAAGTATACGCCTTGGCATGCACTTGATCCGTTTAAAAAATCCGGTGCCATTTGGGGTAGAAGAATTGGACCCTATAGAGTTTGTATGCTGTTTAAGCGCTATTGACCATAAAAGCTACCTGAAAGCATTTTTCAGTCTGGTAAATATGCTGAGGGATGCTGAGTACCGGCAGATGCTTCATGAGGCAGAGTGTCCCGAAGAAATGGCAGGAATCATTGAAAAATATGAACACAGCAACAGTTAAATAAGGTGAAGCTGATTGGTCGAATTTATTTCCGGATCCGGAAATGGATTCGACTGATTTATTTTATTTCCAGAAACAGAAATGGATTTGACCAAGCTAAATTTTTTCCCGAATGGGGAAAGACCTTTCACTGTTTTTGATTTAGGCTGCATGATAGTATGTAACTGTAAACAAGAGATAGAACGTTTGGCCAACAATCTCAGGAACATAACATCATACAAATAATACGATTAGAAAAACGGAGGTAAAAATGGAAATACTATTAAAATTTTTTCAGGGGTTTGTAGGTTTAGGGGCGAGCGTCCTGCTGCCGGTTGTAATCGCAATATTGGGAATTTTCTTTGGGATGAAAATCGGCCGGGCGATTAAAGCCGGCTTGCTGGTAGGAATTGGTTTCCAAGGACTTGTTTTAGCAGTAAATCTATTAATTACTTCAGTGACACCGGCAATGGAATATTATGAAAAATTAGGATCAGGATATGACACTTTGGAAGTTGGATTTGCAGCGCTGGGTGCGGCATCGTGGACGACACCGTTTGCAGTACTTGTAATTCCGTCGATTATCCTTGTGAATATCATTTTAGTCCGTTTAAAGATTACAAAGGTCTTAAATGTTGACATCTGGAATTTTATGCATTTTCTCGTTCCCGGAGCACTTGCGTATGCTTTGTTTGGAAGTGCCGTTATCGGATTTTTAGTTGCTTTTGCCTGCGGTATTATTGTTCTGTTTTTTGGCCAGTGGATTGCAAAACCATGGGAAGAATTTTTTGGACTGGAAGGAACCACATGTACCTGTCTTTCTTTCGTAGCATGGGCCTACCCGATCAGCTACGGATTAAATAAGATCATAGACAAAATCCCGGGACTTAATAAAATTGATCTGAATATGGATAAAGTGGGACAAAAGCTTGGAGTATTTGGCGATCCTGCAATCATCGGTGTTGTAGTTGGAGCTTTTCTTGCAGTCATCACAAAACAAAGTCCCGGAGAAATTCTCACAATGGCAATGGGTGTTGCGGCGGCAATGGTATTGATCCCGAGAATGGTTTCCATCATGATGGAAGGGCTCTCTCCATTGGGACAGTCTGCAAATGAATATATGCATAAGAAAATCGGAGAAGACGCAGATATTTATATCGGTATGGACATTGCCCTTGGTTTAGGTGATCCGACCTGTATCACATGTACTGCCGTTATGATCCCGGTTACCATTCTTCTTGTGTTTCTTGTACCGGATATGAGATTCTTTCCGCTTGGTTTATTAGCTGAGATTTGTTATTTGGCACCTATGGTCGTATTAAGCAGCAAGGGAAATCTATTTCGGTCATTACTTGCAATGACTATTTTAATGTACATAACCCTGTTTTTGGCAAATATGTTTATTCCGGAGGCTACAAGCATGATGTCCGTTACAAATGTAGACTTTGGAAAAAGTGTCACAGCATCTCATTTTGGATGGAATCCAGGCAATGTAGTTGTATCAATTATTCACAGAATTATGGCGATCTTCGGATGAGGAGGCTTGAAATGAAAACTAGATATTTAGTAATTCATGGAACAGCAGATAATAATGAACAGGCAATCAAACTATGTGGAGAAGCCTTATATAAAGCAGGCATTGTCAGTGAAAATTTCGGGGATCTCTGTGCGAAACGAGAAAGGGACTTTCCCACAGGACTTCCGACAGAAATCCCAACGGCGATTCCCCATGTGAAAGACGAAGGAATTACAGAGAACGCCATCTGTTTACTGAAACTGAATCATCCGGTGACGTTTAAAAGGTTGGATGATGATACAGAGGAAGTGAAAACAGACATGATTTTCAATTTGGCGATCAGGGATGCAGATGAACACTTAGCGGTGCTTCAAAAAATGATGGCATTTTTGAATAATCCGGAAGTCTTAACAAAATGTAAAAAACTTTCAAATGAAGAAACAGAAGTTTATCTTCAGGAGCAATTAGAATCATAATAAATCGCAGTAAAGGAGAAATATTATGGCGAAAGAAGTAAAAGTATTAGTAGCGTGCGGCAGCGGCGTGGCAACATCAACCATCGCACAGGAAGAAATTAAAGAAATTGCAAAAAATGCAGGCGTTAAAATCAGAATAATGAAAGGAACGATTTCTGAAGTTCCTATAAAACAAAAAGATGTAGATGTAGTATTTACCACAGCAAATTACCGAAATCTGCTTGAAAAACCACATCTCAGCGTATTTGGGCTTGTCTCCGGACTGAATAAAGAAGCAGCAAAGAAGAAAGTGGAAGAATTGCTGAAAAAGATTTCAGAAGAGTTATAAAAGCCCAATATGTGAAAGGATCAGGTGATTATAAATGAAAGCAGGAGTTTTACACGCAAGAGATGACATAAGATATGAGGAAGTACAGACCCCGGAGCCAAAAGCCGGGGAAGTGCTTGTAAAAGTGAAATATTCAGGGATCTGCGGATCGGATGTACCCAGAGTAATTGAAGACGGAGCCCATTTCTATCCGATTGTTCTCGGACATGAGTTCTCAGGGATTGTGGCAGCTGTGGGGGACGGAGTGACAAAGGTAAAGAAAGGCCAGAGGGTCGCCGGAGCCCCGCTGGTACCGTGCATGAACTGTGAAGACTGTATGAAAGGTGATTATGCACTCTGTAAAGACTACAGTTTTATCGGGACAAGACAGGCAGGAAGTTTTGCAGAATATATCTGTCTTCCGGAGCAAAATGTGGTTTCTTTTACGGATACAGTATCCTTTGAACAAGGAGCGCTGTTTGAACCGGCAGCAGTTGCCCTCCACGGATTGGAATGTCTTCCTTATAAAGGAGGAAAGACAGTTGCGATCCTCGGCGGCGGAACCATCGGACTGCTTGTCATGCAGTGGGCCAATATTTTTGGAGCGGCAAAGACCGTGGTATTCGATATTGATGATGACAGAATTGAGCTGGCAAAACAGATGGGTGCAGCCGACGGAGTCAATACTTTAAAAGAAGGCTTCATGCAAAAGGCAATGGATCTGACGGATGGAAAAGGCTACGATTACATTTACGAAACGGCCGGAAGTACGATTACCATGAAAATGGCATATGAACTGGCAGCGAACAAAGCTGGTATCTGCTATATCGGAAAACCAACGAGAGAATTAACATTTACTGTGGAAGAATGGGAAAACATGAATCGGAAAGAATTCACTGTGACAGGATCCTGGTTATCCTATTCGGCTCCATTTCCCGGACATGAGTGGGACTGCGTGGCGCACTATTTTGCAACAGGACAATTAAAGGGGGAAGACTCCCTGATCTATAAGAAGCTGCCGCTTTCAGAAATCGCAGAGGGCTTTGAAATGTTTAAGACCCGCGGGGCAGTAAAAGGGAAGATATTGATAGATAGTTCTGAGGAGATATAGGAAGGAGGTATGACAGTGAGAGAAATGAAATTATCTCCGTCCATCTTTGCCGCAGACTTAGGAGAATTAAAAAGCCAGATCAAAGAACTGGAAGACAGCGGCGTGGAACTTCTGCATGTAGATGTGATGGACGGACATTTTGTGGAGCGGATGGCATTTGGAGCAGATCACATCAGGGCTTTAAAATCAATGACAGATATTCCGCTGGATGTTCATTTAATGATCGAACGTCCGGAGGTACATATCGACAGCATCGCAGACGCAGGAGCAGATATCATAACAATCCATCAGGAATCCACAGCGAGAGTATTAAGCTGTTTACATAAAATCCGTAATCGGGGTATCAGGGCGGGGATCGTGCTGAGCCCGGGGACCCCGGAAGAGACGATCAAGTATTTACTAGATGATGTAGATATGATCCTTCTGATGAGTGTAAATCCCGGGGAGGGAGGACAGCATTTCCTGAATTCAACTGTGGAGAAAATTAAAAATGTCCGGGCAATGATCGGGGACCGGGATATCGATCTTGAAGTAGATGGAAGTATTGACCATGAAACGATAAAGCCTTGTTATGAAGCGGGAGCAAATGTATTTGTGTCCGGGGGATATTTGTTCAAAAATATCAAAGAGAATACAGAGGCTTTAAGAAAGGCAGTGAGATAATGAAAGCATTGACATTTTATGACGTACAGGATTTAAGATATGAAGAGGTTGCTGACCCTGCAATCGAAAAAGATGATGATGTCATCGTAAAAGTAAAAGCAGTCGGGATCTGTGGTTCGGACATTGCAAGATACCGTAATTTAGGACCTTATGTGAAAGGGAATGTTTGGGGACATGAATTTTCAGGGGAGGTTGTTCAAACTGGTCCTGCTGTTACAGAATTAAAGGCTGGTGACCGTGTGGTGGGGTGCCCAAACTTGGTTTGTCACGAGTGTAGGTACTGCAAAAGCGGACATCCGTCAAGATGTGAATCTTTAAATACCATTGGAGCCTATGTTCCCGGTGCATTTGCGGAGTACATTAAAATGCCTGCCGTCAATCTTGTAAAAATGGCGGAAAGTATGACTTATGAACAGGGCGCATTAGTAGAACCGGCAACGGTTGCGATTCACGGCTTATATCAGACAAACATTAAAATGGGATATGAAGTTGCCGTAGTGGGATGCGGAAATATCGGGCTTATGGCAATCCGATGGGCAAAAGCATTCGGGGCAAAGAAAGTGTTTGCCATTGATATTGATGATGCACAATTAGAAATTGCCCGGAAATTTGGCGCTGATGTACTGATTAATTCTACCAATATTGATTTTCATGATGAAATCAGAAAATACGGAAATGGCGTGGACTTAGCGATCGAATCAGCTGGCAATCCATTTACGGCGGCAAGAGTGCTCGGACTGCCGAAAAAGGGCGGAGAAGTCGTATACATGGGAATTCCATATGCAGATGTTCCGGTACCAAGATTCTATTTTGAAAGAATTATGAGAAATGAATTAACTATCATCGGTTCCTGGTGCACCATTTCTGCTCCATATCCAGGAGAGGAATGGAACAATGCGGTAGAATATATCGGAAACAAAAAGGTGGATGTCCTTGGAATGGTGACGCATAAAGTAAATTTAAGCAAAGGCCCGGAGATGTTTGAAGAGATCATTGCCGATCCAAAGAGTTTCGGAAAAGTTCTGTTATATCCGGAAGAAATCATGTAAGGAAGGTGTTGTTTTGGGAATGAAAGTAATTATAAAAGAATTGGAACAGTCAGCTGACAGAGTCCCTGAATATCAGATTTCAGATCTGATCCGGAAGATCAAGTCCCATAAACGGATTTTCGTTTATGGGACCGGTAGATCGGGTTTGATGTTAAAGGCCCTTGCTATGAGACTGATGCAGATTGGCCTGGATGCATATGTGGTGGGAGAAACCACAACGCCGTCAGTGGAAAAGGGAGATCTGCTGATCGTGGCCTCTGCTTCAGGGGAAACAGGAAGTGTGTGTATGACGGCACAGTCGGCAAAGAAACAGGGGGCAGATTTGATCGTGATTTCTTCAGCAGCGGAATCGACCCTGGGAAAAATCCAGACACCGGATATCATGATTGAATCTGCCACAAAATTTACAACATCCAAAACAAGCATCCAGCCACTGGGAAGTTTGTTCGAACAGATGCTGCTCATCGTGTTTGATGCTGCTGTTTTGGAAATGAGCCGGGAAGAGCCGGGCAGTAATGACGATATGGCAAAGAGACACGCAAGCCTGGAGTAGCTTGTGACGGAAATCTTATAGAGAATCAAGGAGAATAAACATGCAGAATAACATTGGTCTACAGACAGCATATTGGAATGGAACAACTCCTAAGTTGGACATTTATAAAATAATTGATTTGACCAAGAAAGCCAACATGGACACCATTGAACTGAAAGCGGGGGACTTTGTTCCTTTGACAACAGAAGAACGCAGGAAGCTTAAGAACTATATCAAGGATGCAGGTCTGTCAGTTACAGTCAATGGGACCGGACTCAGACCGGAAAGAGATGTTTCCAGTTCTGACAAAGAATCTCATGAAGCAGGAATCAAACATTTATGTCATATGTTGGATCTCTGTGTTGAGATGGACGCAAAACTTTTTTCCGGAATTCCTTATGGTTTATGGAATACACGCCCGGATGGAGAGGATATTGCCGGGATCAAGAAGGTCCGCACAGCAAATGCAGTCAAAGGATTAACCGAAGTTGCAAAACATGCCGAAGAAGCCGGCGTAACAATGTGTTTAGAAATTGTAAACCGTTTTGAACAGTATACTGCCAATACTGCAGAAGAGGGAATTGCAGTCTGCGAAGCCATTGGCAGTGAGTATTGCAAGCTTCTTTTAGACACGTTTCATATGAACATTGAAGAAGATTATATTCCGGATGCCATCCGCACAGCCCATGAAAAGGGATATCTGGGCTATCTTCATATTGGAGAAAGCAACCGGAAGATTCCTGCCGGTGGAAGAAAGACCAATATTGACTGGGAAGCCATTGCAGAGACGATCAAAGAGATCGGCTTTGAAGGACCTTTGGTGATGGAACCATTCGTTCTCAATACGTCCGCAAGCGCTAAGAGCGTTTCACTTTGGAGAGCAATCAAACCAGCAGATGATATTGACGGACTTGTGGCAGATGCCGCCGCAGGAGTGAAATATTTAAAAAGTCTGTAATGATGGGAGGGAAAAGGCATGATTACAACTGTAACGTTAAATGCTTCCATCGATAAAGCATATCATATGACCCAAAAAATTGAGAACGGTACGGTAATGCGGGTAGCAGAGACGAATAACAGTGCCGGCGGAAAGGGACTGAATGTGGCAAGGGTGGTCAAGCTTTGCGGTTCTGACACAAAAGCTGCCGGTCTTGTGGGAGGATATAACGGTCAATATTTAGAATCACTTCTGGACGCAGATGGAATTTCCTATGAATTTGAACATATCGAGGGGGAAACAAGAAGCTGTATAAATATATTGGATCCGGAATACGGTTCCACCGAATATCTGGAACCCGGCTGTCAGGTTACTTCGGAGGAAGAAGCTGCATTTTTAGAACGATTTCCTGATCTTATTAGGGACAGTGATGTTGTGACCATTTCAGGAAGCGCTCCCCGTGGAATGGGAAGCGATATCTATAAAAAAATGATCCGGATTGTAAAGGATGAGGGAAAGAAAGTTATCTTAGATACCAGCGGAGAATATTTGGAAAAAGGGATCGAGAGCATGCCGACGATGGTAAAGCCTAATCAGGATGAGATCGAACTGCTTTTCCATATCAAAGTCCGCAGCCGTGAAGATGTCATTGAATATGCCAAAAAAATCTATGAAAAAGGAATCCCGTATGTGGTCATCTCTCTTGGAGGAGACGGGGCACTGCTTGTATGCGAAAAAGGCATTTATCAGGGGAAACCGCCCAAAATAGAAGTGGTAAATACAGTAGGATGCGGAGACTCCATGGTCGGAGCATTTGCAGTAGGATTAGAACGTCATATGGAACCGGAAGAAGCTCTGAAATTTGCAGTGGCAGTGGCATCTGCCAACGCACTTTCACCCCTTACAGGAACTTTTGATACGGCCAAGAGAGATGAAATTATAAAGAACGTTGAGATCATAAAATTATCAGATCCGGAAAGGGAATAGAATTATGTTAATGACATCAAAAGAAATATTACGGAAAGCTCAGGCCGGCGGATATGCAGTGGGTGCATTCAATGTAGAAAACATGGAGATGGTACAGGCAGTTGCGGAGGCAGCAGAGGAATTGCGCTCACCGGTCATCATGCAGACAACTCCGTCTACCGTGGCATATGCGGGACTTGACTATTATCTTGCAAATGTTGAGACAGCCGCAAAGAGGGCATCGGTTCCTGTGGTTATGCATTTAGATCACGGCAGCAGCTTTGAACTGGCGATGCAGGCACTCAGAGCGGGTTATACATCCATCATGATTGATGGTTCCCATGAGGCATTTGAAGATAATATTGCGCTCAGCAGGGCCGTCACAGATGCCTGCCATCCGTCGAAAGTTCCGGTAGAGGCTGAACTTGGAAAGGTTGGCGGAAAAGAAGATGATCTGGACGGCGGAGATGATAATCCCTATACAGATCCGCAGGAAGCAAAGGAATTTGCAGAGAGAACAGGGATTGATTCCCTCGCAGTTGGGATTGGTACAGCCCACGGTGTTTATAAGGGAGAACCAAAACTTCAGTTTGACATCTTAAGCCAGATCAGAGATGTCGTAGAGATTCCGCTCGTGCTTCACGGAACAAGCGGTGTGCCGGACGAAGCGGTAAAAGAATGTATCAAACGCGGTATCTGTAAAGTGAATTATGCAACCGATCTCCGTATCGCATTTACCAATGGAGTAAACAGAGTTTTTGCTGAAAATCCAGACACCATTGACCCTAAGAAATATAGTGCTGCAGGTCGTGAAGAAGTTAAAAAATATGTTATGGACAAAATAAAAGTATGCGGAAGTGCAGGAAAAGTATGAGTTATTCACCACTATTTCCGTCGCGCTTTTGAAATGCGCTCCTCCAATAGTGGTGAATAACTTTCGAGAAGTGGAAAATGGACGTAATGTCTGCTGGAGAAGATTATTCGGATTTATGAGATCATTTTGAATAGAAAGAGACTTATACAGTTCCCACGCCGCCTCCTATTCGATTTCAGGAAAGCTGCTGCAGAAGTTCAGAAGGAGTCAGGATTGGGACATCAAATTCCTCGAAGTCCTTTTTATTGCGGGTAATAATGTAATTACAGCGGATGGATTTTGCACAAGTAGCCACAAGACAATCCTCAAAATCCTTTGCTTTTTTCTGGAACGCTGTGAGAACATCGTTGTTGGTAACACTGCATACCTTTACGATTTCCAGCAGCTTTCCAACTGCTGTGTATGCAAGCTCGGTGCTGTGGGTGTATTTTCTGACCAAATAGAAGATGTCTGTAACGGAGGATGCTGATACAAAGCCGTCCATCCGGTGTTCTTCACAGAGGTTTAAAATCTTGCAGGAATCATCGACAAAAGGCTCCTGTTCCAGAAGTACATCGATAATAACATTGGTATCACACATTATTTTCATATTTTGACAGCCGCTCCTCTCGTAAAGAATCAAGATCAATATCCGAAGGGACATCCTTTAACATTCCACGGAGGGAATCCACAGCGGAAATCTGGGGGTTCACGACCTTTGCAATGGTTTTACCATTACGGGTAATGAAAATATCCTCTTTGGAGATCATATCCAGATATTTGCCGAAGTTGGTCTTAAATTCTGTTGCGGTAACAATCATGAATGACTCCTCCTTTCCTTTTAGTTTATTTTTATTATATGCGATTTTTGAAGAAAAATCAATTAATTCGTACGAAATAAAAAATATATTTATAAAAATCGATCGAAATAAGACAGGGCCCTTGCCAAGGAAGCAAAAGCGACCATGTTCATTTTTGGAATATATGAGCTGTATCATTCAGAAGCAATTGTAAATACTTTTTATACGGTTGCCCTGTGATATTGACTGATTGGTCTTGACAAGAACCTGTGATAGGTTATAATAAACTGTATAAAAATTGAATAGGATCTTCAGGGCAGGGTGAAATTCCCTACCGGTGGTACAGCCCACGAGCCGCAAGGCATGATTCGGTGAAACTCCGAAGCCGACAGTACAGTCTGGATGAAAGAAGATAGTGATAAAAGAACTCTGGGATTTACGCACAGCGTAGGTCAGATGCATTTGGTGTATTTGGCGTGCTGTTATAAGTCCTGGTTTTTTATTTTATAAGAAAGTTCTACGACCTTCTTTGTGAAATAAATACGTTCCGCTTATTTATGAGTGAACTTTAGCTTGTTAAAGCCCTGAAGTCCTGTGTTACAGGATTTTGGGGATTTTTTTATTTCACAGGAAAGTTCTGCGACCTTTCCTATGAAATAAAAAACGCTCCGCGGGCTGTACACAGATGCGTAAGGAAATTATTTGACTGCGTCAAATCGCATCTGGTACGCAAAGTTGTCAAGCTTGAAAGGAGGTTTGTCCAATTGCAGGAACAATATATGAGAAGGGCCATTGAACTGGCCAAAAAAGGAACAGGATATACGAATCCCAACCCATTGGTGGGGGCTGTCATCGTAAAGGACGGAGAGGTGATTGGAGAGGGATTCCATGAGGCATACGGGGGTCTGCATGCGGAGAGGAATGCACTTAAGAGCTGTACCAAAGACCCAAACGGCGCAGAACTTTATGTGACTCTGGAACCATGCTGCCATTACGGAAGGACGCCGCCCTGTACGGAAGCCGTCATAAAAAGCGGAATTCGAAAAGTTTATGTTGGGAATGTTGATCCGAATCCAAAAGTGGCAGGGATGGGAATCAAAATTTTAAGAGAACATGGTATCGAAGCGGAAACAGGTATTCTCGACGAGGAATGCAGGGGGTTAAACGACATCTTTTTTTATTATATTACCCACGATACGCCTTATGTGGTGCTGAAATATGCTATGACACTGGATGGGAAGATTGCAGTCAGGACAGGTGAGTCTAAATGGATCACCGGCGGGGAGGCGAGGGAACATGTTCAGTTTCTCAGGCATCGGTATGCGGCGATCCTGACAGGGATTCATACGGTTATAAGCGATGATCCGATGCTCAATGCCCGCATAGAAGGAGGGAATAATCCGGTGCGTGTAATCTGCGACAGCAGATTAAGGATTCCGATAAGTTCAAAAATTGTCCAGAGTGCTAAAGTTATCCCGACCATCATTGCGGCATGTGAAAGAAACGAGAAGGCGCAGAGGCTTGAGGCTTTGGGGTGCCGGGTACTGATCTGCCCCGGAAAGGATGGAAAGACAGATCTTCTGGAACTTATGCGGATTCTCAGAAAAGAAAAAATCGACAGTGTCCTCGTGGAAGGCGGAGCAGATATCAACGATTCGGTTATTCAGGCCGGAGCGGTAAACAAAGTGTATGCCTTTATCGCACCGAAAATTTTCGGCGGAAGACAGGCCAGATCTCCGGTGGAAGGAGAAGGGGTCGATAAGATAAGCGATGCGCTGCTTCTCAATGGGCCTGAGATTACCAGGTTCGGCGAAGACCTTCTGCTGGAATATAAAGTGAGGTGAGAAAGTGTTTACAGGAATTATTGAAGAATTGGGGACGGTCTTTTCGGTTAAAAGAGGAGGACAGTCTTCGGCTGTCAGGATAGGGGCATCCAGGGTCCTCGAAGATATACATACAGGAGACAGCATTGCAGTCAACGGGGTATGCCTGACGGCAGTTACCTTTGATGGACAGGGATTTCTTGCGGATGTGATGAACGAGACATTTGAGAAAAGCAGCCTGGAAAATTTAAAGCCGGGAGATCCGGTAAATTTAGAACGGGCCATGAGGGCAGGCGGCCGGTTTGGCGGACATATCGTTGCCGGACATGTAGATGGTACGGGAACGGTCACTTCGGTGAAGCAGGATGCCAATGCAGTATGGTTTACAGTGAAGGCACCGCCGGGAATCATGCGGTACTGTATTAAAAAAGGTTCTATAGCCGTGGACGGCATCAGTCTTACCATTGCGGATACCGGGGATCAATGGTTTCAGGTTTCGGTCATCCCCCACACCTTAAAGGAAACGGTGCTGGGATATAAAAAGCCCGGAGATCCGGTGAATCTGGAAAACGATATGATCGGAAAATATGTAGAAAAACTGATGCAGCCCGAACATGGAGAAAAGACCAGTGCCATAACCGAGGAAATGTTAATAAGAGCAGGATTTTAGGAGGAAAGAACATGAAGTTCAGCACGATTGAAGAAGCGTTGGAAGACCTGAGACAGGGAAAGATCATCATTGTCACGGACGATGAGGACAGGGAAAATGAGGGGGATTTCATCTGTGCCTCAGAATTTGCAGATACGGAGAACATTAATTTCATGGCGGTCCATGGAAAGGGTTTGATCTGTATGCCTATGAGCGCAGCTATGGGAGAAAAACTCGGATTGTCTCCGATGGTAACCAAGAATACGGATAACCATGAGACTGCATTTACAGAAAGTATTGATCATGTGGAAACCACCACGGGAATTTCTGCGGTGGAACGCTCTGTCACAGCATTGAAGTGTATGGAGGACAGCATCAGGCCGGAGGATTTAAGGCGCCCCGGGCATATGTTTCCGCTGATCGCAAAGCCGGGCGGTGTCATGGAGCGGAACGGACACACAGAGGCGACGGTGGACCTTGTGAAGCTTGCAGGTTTAAAAGAAAGCGGTTTGTGCTGTGAGATCATGAGGGAAGACGGTACTATGATGCGTACCACAGAACTCATGGGACTGGCAGAGAAGTTTGGCCTTAAGATGATCACTATAAAGGCACTGCAGGATTACCGGAAGAAACATGAAGTGTTCGTGAGCAGGGAGGCGGAGACACCGATGCCCACTAAGTATGGGGAATTCCGGGCTTACGGTTATGTAAATAAACTAAACGGTGAACATCATGTCGCTTTAGTAAAAGGAAAAGTAGATGACGGGGAGCCGGTGCTGTGCCGTGTACACTCCGAGTGTCTGACAGGAGACACCTTTGGTTCATTAAGATGCGACTGCGGTGATCAGCTGACCACCGCCATGAGGCAGATCGAAGCGGAGGGCAGGGGGATTTTACTCTACCTGAGACAGGAAGGGCGGGGCATTGGCCTGATCAACAAATTGAAAGCATATGCCCTGCAGGATGAGGGAATGGACACGGTAGAGGCAAATCTGGCCCTCGGATTTGAAGAAGACCAACGGGAATATTACATAGGTGCACAGATTCTGAGAGACCTGGGTGCGTCTGAACTGAGACTTTTGACAAATAATCCGACGAAAATCGAAGGTCTGGGTGATTTTGGCCTGGAGATCGTGGAGAGGGTGCCGATCCAGATCAAACTCACAGATTATGATGGATTCTATATGAAGACCAAACAGGAAAAAATGGGGCACTATTTAACATATTAAGCTGAAAAATATGAAGAAGAAGGAGATATAAGATGAAGGTATTAGAAGGAAAATTAGTCGCAAAAGGGATGAAAGTCGGCATTGTCGTCGCCAGATTCAATGAGTTTATCGTATCCAAGCTGCTTTCAGGAGCGCTGGACGGCCTGCGCCGCCATGACGTGAAGGAAGACGATATTTCTGTAGCCTGGGTTCCAGGAGCATTTGAGATTCCGATTGCCGCACAGAAGATGGCGGGCTCAGGGAAATATGATGCTGTCATCTGTCTGGGGACCGTGATCCGGGGCTCTACCAGCCACTATGACTATGTGTGCAATGAGGTATCCAAGGGGATTGCTCACGTGTCTATGGAAAGTCAAATTCCTGTACTGTTCGGTGTACTGACCACGGAAAATATCGAGCAGGCCATCGAGCGCGCCGGTACGAAAGCCGGAAACAAGGGTTATGACTGTGCGCTGTCAGCGATTGAAATGGTAAATTTATTGAAAGAGATTGGTTAAACTGGACGGAGCCGCTTATTTCCTGTAAAATAGAACAGAAAATAAGCGGCTTTTCTAAGCATTAAAAAAGTTCTGCTCGCGTTATGCACACAAATACATAAGGGAGGTATCTTACTATGGATCAGATTCAACAACTTCAGAGAATGATTGACGAAAGCAGCAGGATCGTCTTTTTCGGCGGTGCGGGAGTTTCCACAGAGAGCAGTATTCCGGACTTTCGGAGTACGGATGGACTCTACCATCAGACGTATCAATATCCTCCTGAGGTGATTGTCAGCCATACGTTTTTTGTTCAGAAGACAGAAGAATTTTATGATTTTTATAAGAAGAAAATGATATTTCCGGATGCCAAACCGAATCCTGCCCATTTAAAGCTCGCAGAGCTTGAGAAGACCGGAAAGCTCACGGCAGTTGTCACTCAGAACATCGACGGTCTGCACCAGAAGGCCGGAAGTCAGAAGGTATTTGAGCTGCACGGAAGTGTTCACAGAAATTACTGTCAGAAATGCCATAAGTTTTTTGATGTAAACTACGTAGCCGGAGCAGAGGGAGTACCGCGCTGCGACGAATGCGGGGGACTGGTGAAACCGGATGTTGTACTATATGAAGAGGGACTGGATGCATCCGTGATGAGGGGAGCCGTCGATGCGATTTCTGAGGCGGATATGCTGATCATCGGGGGGACTTCTCTCGTAGTGTATCCGGCAGCAGGCATGATTGACTATTTTCATGGGAAACATCTTGTGCTGATTAATAAAGATGCCACATCCAGAGACCGGCAGGCAGAGCTCTGCATTACAGATCCGATCGGTAAGGTCCTTGGACAGATCAGGGTGAATCCATGAAAAAGAGAGATCTTGTGTTGATCGGAGCAGTCCTTCTTGTAGCAGCGGCAGGATTTTTATTTCTGTCTCTTGTGAAAAAGGACGGGGAAAGGGTAGTGGTGACGGTAGATGGAAAAGAAGTCTGGAGCCACAGCCTTTCTGAGGATGCGGTCTATACGGTAAAGAGCCCGAACGGGTCCAATGTAGTCCGAATCCAAGATCAGAAAGCATCAGTCACAGAGGCCGACTGCCCTGATCAGATATGCAGAAAGCATAAAGCTATCGATAAAACCGGGGAAACCATTGTCTGCCTGCCGCATAAAGTCGTGGTGGAAATTAAAGACGGAACCAGGGAGAAAGAATATGACGGAATTACAAATTAAGGAGAAAAACCAATGACCAGACGAACTGCTGTGGATGGCATGTTTCTGACGCTGGCCATCGTTGTTTCTTATATAGAGGTACTCCTTCCGATTCCGGTAGGGATTCCGGGAGTGAAGATCGGCCTTGCCAATGGAGTCATCATGGTTCTTCTCTTTTTTACCGGTTGGAAGAGGGCGCTGTTTATCTCCGTTTTGAGAATTCTTCTGGCAGGAATACTTTTTGGGAATCCAATGACGATTGTTTACAGTCTGGCGGGCGGAATTTTGAGTATTTTTTTCATGGCGATTTTGAAAAAAGCAGGGGGATTTTCGGCAGTGGGACTCAGTGTTGCCGGGGGAGTGGCACACAACCTGGGACAGCTCAGTGTTGCCGTGTGTCTGATGGAAAATGCAAGAATTTATTATTATGCGCCGGTGCTGCTTATCACCGGAACCATTGCCGGCACTGCCATCGGAGTGCTGGCGGCAGGACTGATAAAAAAGATCCCGGCAAACCTATTTCAGTAAGGAAAGAATTTGAATTGGAGGAAAGACGTGAAAAAGAAAGTATGTGCGGCCATGGTATTTGTTTTTACAGCGGTCATGGCATCTGGCTGTGTGAAGAAAGAAGAGATACAGAAATATTCCCACGTAGACTATGCCATGGGGACTGTGACCAATACGACATTATATGGGAGAAGCCCGGATCTTTCTGAGACTGAACAAGCGATAATGGAGAAGATGAAGAAGCTGGAGACTGAGCAGCTTTCCTGGAGGAAGGACAGTTCCGCTGTGGCAAAGCTCAATCGAGGGAAACAAAGAGCGGCGGATGTCCAGGAGCCGCTGTTTACCTGGCTTGAAAAGTCTCTTCAGATTGCAAAAGACAGCAAAGGGGCTGCGGATCCGGCCATCGGCAGCCTCACTCAAATGTGGGATTTTGAATCCAAGAATCCAAAGGCACCCAATGCGGATAAGATCGAAGCACTGATTAAAGATGGTATCGTCAGTAGTGCATATGCGCACGTAAAACTGAATGAACAGCAGAAAACTGTGAGAAAAGAGAGGGAGATCAAAATTGATCTGGGAGCTTTCGGCAAGGGGATCGGAACCGACGAAGCCATGAAATTCCTCAAAAAAGATGAGAGAATCACCGGAGCCATGGTGGCTCTTGGGGGAAGCATCGCTGTTTATGGGGAAAAGCCCGGCGGGGAGGACTGGAAAGTTGGGATACAGAACCCTGACGGAAAACAGGGGGAGACTATTGGAGGGCTTAGCGTAAAAGGCGGGACCTTTATCTCTACCTCCGGTGATTATGAAAAATATTTTATTGACAAAAAGACAGGAAAACGGTATTTTCACATCTTAGATGAGAATACCGGATATCCGGTACAGACAGAGATCACATCCTGTACCATTGTGTGCAGTTCAGGCATCGTCAGTGACGGACTGTCCACCGCATGTTTTGTGCTGGGGCCGGAAAAAAGCGGTTCACTGTTGAAAAAGTACGGAGCAAAAGCAATTTTTGTGGATAAACAAAAAAATGTTTATGTCAGTGACGGATTGGATTTTGAACTCACAGACGATGCATATAAAATAGTTAAAAAAGATATTGGCGGATGAAAAAATTTATTTGCCAATATCTTTTTTTATGATTGAAATAAATTCTTTATTTTTCTCCGCGGGGTTTTCCGCAGGTCTGCCGTTTAATCAGTGTACACGGCAGTGTTAGGCGCACCGGTGTCTTGTATTCACTTGGCACTTCATTATAGAGTTTGGCCACAAAGTTTGCCGCATATTCCCCCATATACTCCGAAGGGGCATGGACCGTAGTCAGAGGAGGATTGGAAAATTCGGCCACGCTGATATCATCAAAGCCAATGATCGAAATATCTTCGGGAATTTTATAGCCATGTTCATAGAGGGAGCGCATGGCGCCGATAGCGATCGGGTCGCTGGCGGCAAAAACCGCGGTGGGCAGATGTCCGGACTCTATGAGTCTGTTCATCATCTGATATCCGGATTCTGCGCTGAATTCTTCCTCCAGAACAAAAGGTTCATAACAGAGTCCAAGATTCCGGCAGTAATTGATAAACGTTTCTTTCCGCTGTTCAAAATAGACGGTATCCTCGCCGATGTCTTCCTTTCCGCCCAGATAACCAATCTTTGTGTGTCCGAGTTCCACAAAGTAATCGATCACATCTATGACCGACTGGTGGAAATCCAGAACAATGTTATTGAAGGAAATTCTGGAAGTCCGCATATCGATAAAAATAATATTGTCCGTAAGCTGCTCAAAGGCTTTGATATCCTTTTGCGCAAACTTTCCGATACAGATCAGGCCGTCCACTCCGCTTAAAGTCTTTAAATAGTCCGGATCACTCTGAAATGCGCGAATGACTTCAATGTTCTGGTCTGCGCAGTATTTTTCAATCCCCACGCGAATGTTCTGGTAGTAGGGGTCTTCTAATTCCTGAAACAGGGAGTACCACTGGAACACTCCAATGGTAGTTCTTTTCGTTGTTCCTTTCCCCTTTTTTCTGTAGTTTAGACCGTCTGCAATCTTTAAAACTCTGGCCCTTGTCTCCTCTGTGACGCTCAGGGTGTCATCCTGATTTAAAATACGGGAGACTGTGGCGGATGATACACCTGCTTTTTCAGCGATATCTTTAATGGTAGCCATATGAATTCTCCTTTAGCATCTAATTCCAACTCTTTTCTTATTCCAAGTATATCATATCTGTAAACGAAAATAAAATCTTTTCATTAAATTTACTAAAATATAATAAATATATTTAGTAAATATTTAAGTAAAATATAGTTGAAATATTTACTAAACAGTATTACTATATAGACACAGGAACGAAACTAAGATATGAAATAGGAGGCTTTATGTATGGAAACGAATAACAGCAGGGAGAAGGTACCGGGCAGAGTGAAGTATACGTTTGCTTTCGGGGCACTGGGGAAAGACTTAATCTACGGAATGATCGCAACATTCTCGATGATTTACTTTACTGATATCCTCAAAGTATCGCCGGCATTTATCGGTATCGTATTTTTTGCGGCAAAATTGTGGGACGCGTTCAATGACTTGTTTATGGGCATGATCGTAGACAATACGAGATCCAGATGGGGAAAATTTGTTCCCTGGCTGGTAATCGGAACACTGATCAATTCTGTAGTGTTCGTTATACTGTTTACAGACTTTCATTTATCAGGAAATGCACTCTGTGTGTTTGTCGCAGTCATCTATGTGGCCTGGGGAATGACCTACACGATCATGGATATCCCGTATTGGTCCATCATTCCAAACCTGACATCCGATCCGAGGGAGAGGGAAGTGGTTTCCGTCCTGCCGCGTATTTTTGCCAGTCTGGGACAATCTCTGATCATTGCCGGTTTCGGGGTGCAGATCATCGGAGCTCTGGGAGGAGGCTATATCGGTTATCACAGATTTGCCATGTTCATAGCCGGAATGTTTATCTTTACAATCGGAGTCGCCGTATTTAACTTAAAACTAAAAGATGACGGGAATGTGCCGTCAGAAAAAATTTCTTTTAAAGGTGTATTCTCCATTATTAGACAGAATGACCAGCTGCAGTCGGCAGTGGGGCTGATCCTGCTGTACAATGTAGGCATTCAGTTTATTATGGGAGTGGCAGTTTACTATTTTACTTATGTATGCGGCAACGCAGGGATGCTTTCTGCATTTATGATCAGCGCATCCATTGCGGAAGTGGTGGGACTCATCATCTTTCCGAAAGTAGCGGCAAGGCTGTCCAGAAAGGTATCTTTCCTGCTGGCCTGTACTCTTCCGTTTGTGGGATTGGCTCTTCTCCTTGCGGTGGGATTTGTTTGTCCCGAAAATATCGTGCTCACAGCCATATCAGGAATCATTGTAAAGACAGGAACCGGCCTGGAACTTGGCTGTGCCACTGTATTTTTATCCGACGTAGTGGACTACGGAGAATATAAGCTGGGTACAAGAAATGAGTCGGTAGTCTTCTCTTTACAGACACTGATCGTGAAATTTACAGCTGCACTGACCTCGTTGTTTATAGGATTTGCACTGCAGCAGACGGGATACATACCAAACAGCCCGGACCAGAGTATGCTGACCATGAATTCCATACGGGTGCTGATGTGTGCCGTGCCTGCACTTTCTATGCTCACTGCATATGTCATTTATAAAAAAGCATATAAGCTCAGCGACAGTTTTATGAAACAAGTGATTGAAACAATACAGGAAAGGAGATTTAACGCAGAAGCCTGACATTCTGCGGAGGTGGAAAGATGAAAGATACAAGTGTGCTGATGAACGAATTTAAAAAAGGAACTTATGAGAGTCTGTTGAAAGATATTTATGTAGATGACAGTGTGCTGGAATATCAGAGAGAAAGATACATAAAAGCACTGAATCAGTATGAAGAAATATTCGGGGAAGAGGAAGTGGAGATCTATTCTGCACCGGGACGAAGTGAAGTGGGGGGCAATCACACGGACCATCAATATGGTAAGGTTCTTGCAACGTCTATTAACCTGGATGCCATTGCAGTGACTGCCAGGACAGAAGATGAGAAGATCACGATAGTATCTGACGGATATGAGCGCATGGAAATCGGTTTAAACGACCTGCCTGCCAAAGAGGATGAAAGAGAAACCTCTCTGGCACTAATCAGGGGGGTTGCCGCCAGGCTGAAACAGAAAGGTCATAAGATAGGAGGTTTCCGGGCATATATCACCAGTGATGTGCTGATCGGCGCAGGAATGTCTTCCTCCGCAGCCTACGAAACCTTGATTGGTACGATCCTGTCCGGACTGTACAATCAGATGAAACTGGACCCGGTGTTCTTAGCCCAGGCGGGCCAGTATGCAGAAAATGAATATTTTGGGAAACCATGCGGCCTGATGGATCAGATGGCGTCTTCGGTGGGAGGAATGATCTATATTGATTTTGAAAATCCGGAGGAGCCGGAAGTAAAGCAGGTAAAAGTTGACTTTGAAGGGTTTGGACACAGCCTCTGCATTGTGGATACGAGAGGGTCCCATGCGGATCTGACAGAGGACTATGCCATGATTCCGTCTGAAATGAAGCAGGTGGCCCATTATTTTGAAGAAGATGTGCTGCGGAAAGTAGACAAGACCGACTTTTATCTGAATATACCGGCCATCCGTGAAATCCTTGGGGACCGGGCCGTGCTCCGCGCCATGCATTTGTTTGAGGAAAATAAGAGGGTGGAAGAAGAGGCGGAGGCCCTGGAACAGGGAAAATTCGAGGTCTTCAAAAAACTGGTGAAGGATTCAGGAGATTCCTCTTTCAAGTATTTACAAAACGTATATTCCAATCACCAGGTGAACAACCAGAGTGTTTCCATCGGACTTGCAGTCAGTGATGTGATACTGAAAGACAGAGGTGTAAGCCGTGTCCACGGGGGAGGCTTTGCAGGAACCATTCAGGCTTTTGTACCGGATGAGATCGTTCCGCTGTATCAGAAAACCATGGACAGTGTATTTGGAGAAGAAGCGTGCCATATTTTGAAAGTCCGCAAATACGGCGGAATGAAAGTTTTATAGGGAGACAGGACAATGGCGGAGATGAAAGTGATCGAACAGCGACAAGACGGCATTGACATCATTGAGATGAAGAATCAGGATCTGACAGTGAGAGTTACAAATCTGGGATGCCACATTCTTTCGGTCTGGATGAAAGACAACAAAGAAAATATAGACGATGTTGTGCTCGGACTTCAAAATATAGAAGACTATAAGGAGGATGACAAATATATCGGAGGAATCCTAGGAAGGGCGGCGAACCGGATCAAAGACGGAAAGTTTACCCTTAACGGACAGGAGTATCATCTGCCGGTCAATAACGGACCGAACCATCTTCACGGAGGCACAGAAGGGTTCGATAAGAAAGTCTGGGATTATGAGATCCGGGACCATAAAGTGATCTTTTCCTATCTGTCAAAAGATATGGAAGAAGGATATCCTGGAAACTTGAAGATACATGTTTCCTATGAACTGACAGGAAATACGTTTACCATGGTTTACTACGGAACAACCGACAAGGACACGATTGTAAATCTGTCCAACCACACCTACTTTAACCTGTCCGGAGGAAAAGAAAAGATTTATGACCATAAGCTGAAAATAAAAGCAGCTCAGATTGCCTGTGTAGACCAGGACGGATGTACTACCGGCGAAAAACTCTTCGTGGACGGCACCCCGTTCGATTTCAGAAAATTCCACAGGATCGGGGAACGGATCGATGAAGATCATGAACAGCTTAACTTTGCAGGAGGGTATGACCACGCTTTTGTTTTCAGCGGGCAGAAAGACCAGATCACGCTGTTTCATGAAGAAACAGGGAGAAAAGTGACAGTTTCCACGAACCTTCCGACCGTACAGCTTTACACTTCAAACTTTCTGGAAGGAGGCTTGCCGGGGAAAGAGGGAAGAGTCAACGTAAACAGGGACGGTGTCTGCCTGGAAACCCAGTTCATGCCAAATGCTGTCAATCTTGAGGAAAAGCCACAGGTGATCCTCAGAAAAGGCGGCAGTTATGCAGTGTTTACCGCTTTTAAATTCGAGGTGCAGGAAGATGATTGATGAATATATTGCAAAATTAGTACAGTATGGGCTCGATAAAAAACTGATCGAACCGGAGGACAAGATTTACACGATCAATCAGTATCTGGAGATCTTTAAGCTGGATGATTACGAGGAGCCCAAAAGACCTGCCGGGGAGATCGATCTGGAAGAAATCCTGACAAAACTGACGGATGAGGCATATGACCGTTATATTATAAAGAGCAATGATGTCGTGACGAGAGATCTGTTTGACACAAAGCTCATGGGTGTTTTGGTGCCGAGGCCAAGCCAGGTGATACGGGATTTCCGGGAGAAGTATCAAAAAAGTCCGGAAGCAGCCACCGAATTTTTCTATAAGTTCAGTCAGGATACAGACTATATCCGCAGATACCGTGTGAAGAAGGACTGGAAGTGGACCGTAGACAGCCCATATGGAATCATTGATATTACCGTGAATCTCTCCAAGCCGGAAAAGGACCCGAAGGCCATTGCCGCGGCAAAGAATGCGGCGCAGAGCCGTTATCCCAAATGCCAGCTGTGCATGGAAAATGAAGGGTATGCAGGGCACATGAATCACCCGGCGAGACAGAATCACAGAGTCATTCCGGTTACAGTCAACGGCAGCAGATGGGGATTCCAGTATTCACCGTATGTTTATTACAATGAGCACTGTATCGTATTTAACGGAGAGCATGTGCCTATGAAGATTGACCGGACGGCGTTTGTGAAGCTGTTTGATTTTGTCAGACAGTTTCCTCACTACTTCCTCGGCTCCAATGCAGATCTTCCGATCGTGGGAGGTTCCATCCTGTCACACGACCATTTCCAGGGCGGACATTATCAATTTGCCATGGCAGATGCGAAGATCGAAAAACATTATACGATCAAGGGATTTGAGGATGTGGAGACGGGAATCTTAAACTGGCCGCTGTCAGTGCTCCGAATCCGGTCAAAGGACGAGAATCGGCTGATTGATATGGCGGATCATGTCCTAAAAGTATGGAGGGAATACAGCGACGGGGATGCCCATATTTATGCACAGACCGGCGGGGAACCGCACAATACCATCACTCCGATTGCGAGAAAGACCGGGGAGACCTATGAGCTGGATCTCGTATTGAGAAATAATATCACGACTGTAAAACATCCTCTGGGGCTGTTTCATCCTCATGAACAATATCACCATATTAAGAAAGAAAATATCGGTCTGATCGAAGTCATGGGTCTTGCGGTGCTGCCATCCAGATTAAAAAAAGAAATGGAGCTTCTTGCGGAGTGCCTTGTATGTAAAACTCCGATCGAAGAATATGAATGTCTTAGAAAGCATGTTGACTGGGCGGAGCAGTTTGTGCCAAAATATAAGGAGATCAACAAAGAGAATGTCATGGATATCCTGAAAGAAGAGATCGGACAGATATTTGTAAAAGTCCTTGAGGATGCAGGAGTTTATAAATGCACCGAAAAGGGCAGGAAACAGTTTGAGAGATTCATTTTTACACTGGATCAGCAGTAAGAAAGGCGGAATGAAATATGAAGATTTTAGTATTAGGCGGAGCAGGCTACATCGGGTCCCATACGGTTTATGAACTGACTGATGCGGGAGAAGACGTTGTGATCATTGATAACCTGGAGACCGGATACAAAGAGGCGGTTCACCCGAAAGCCAAATTCTATCAGGGAGATTTAAGAGACAGGGCATTTGTGGACAGCGTTCTGGATCAGGAGACCGGCATCGATGCGGTCATCCACTTTGCGGCAAACTCACTCGTAGGTGAGAGCATGACGAATCCGCTGAAATATTATGACAACAATCTGTGCGGCACAAAGACCATGCTGGAATCTATGGTGGCACACGGCATCGATAAGATTGTTTTTTCTTCTACGGCGGCGACCTATGGAGAACCGGAGAAGACTCCGATCCTGGAGACAGACCGGACAGAGCCGACCAATACTTATGGCGAGACAAAGCTCTCCATGGAAAAGATGTTCAAATGGGTGGGCAAAGCACACGGACTCCGGTTTGTATCACTGCGCTATTTTAATGCATGCGGAGCCCATAAAAGCGGAGAGATCGGCGAGGCCCACAATCCGGAGACCCATCTGATTCCGCTGATCCTTCAGGTGCCGAACGGAAAAAGAGAAGCGATCAGTATTTTCGGAACCGATTATCCGACCAAAGACGGGACCTGCGTCAGGGACTATATTCATGTGACGGATCTTGCACAAGCGCATATCCTCGCGGTAAAATATCTGATGGAAGGAAATGAAAGTGATATCTTCAATCTCGGAAATGGAATCGGCTTTACGGTCAAAGAGGTGATCGAGACTGCAAAAGAGGTAACGCAAAAACCGATCAAGGCAGTGGAAGAAGGCCGGAGGGCCGGGGACCCTGCAGTGCTGATCGCATCCAGTGAGAAGGCAAAGAAAGTCCTTGGGTGGAAGCCGGAACATGCGGATCTTCATGAGATCATTGAGAGTGCATGGAAGTGGCACAGCACACATCCGGAAGGATATCAGAGCAAATAATACAAGTAATATAATGTAAAAAATGGAACGGTTATCAGGAAATTAGAACGTATATCTGGATTTCCACCAATATGCTTGACGATCATACGGTATTGTTCTATACTGACCACAAGCTTGGCGGGTTTTGTTGTTGATCAGCAGAGACAACATCCTTAGAGAATGTAATCCCAGAATCTGCCGGAGCACAGACAAATATTTATCATAATTAAAAAAGCAGGCATGATGCATTTTTTATTGCACATGCCTGTTCTTTTTTGCATTTGGCGTGGGAAAGGGGTAAAATATGATTATATTTTACGTTTTATAATATAGAAAGGACTGAGGATGGAGAGAACGTTAAAAATAGCAATCTGTGACGATGAACAGACTTATTTGGATATCTTGGAAGATGAATGCCTCCGGTTCCTGGAGTGCAGAAATCAAAAGGCACAAATCTTCTGTTTTCAAAGGGGAAAAGCTCTGCTTTCTTCGGAGGATGAGTTCGATATCATCCTGCTCGACGTGGAACTGCCGGATATGGATGGATTTTCTGTTGCGGAAGAGTGGAAGAACCTTCAGAGACCCGGAAAGATCATTTTTATAACGAGCCATGATGAATGGGTCCAGAGAGCTTTTAAGGTTCAGGCATTCAGGTATCTGTATAAAAGTGGAAGCGGACAGGATCTTTTGGAGGCGCTGGAAGACGCGCTCAAAGATATGAACGACAATGAAGGGATTGTACTGGAGGGAAAGGAGGAGAGCAGATTCGTTTACTTCCGGGAGATTCGATGGATCGAAGCTCTGGGCGATGAAATAGCGGTGTTTCTTGTGGGAGGGCATCTGATCGTGAGATTGTCTCTGAAAAAAATTGAGGGGTGTTTGGATGAGAGGTTTCAGCGGATCCACAAGGGATACATAATTAATTTCCAATTCGTAGAGCATTATTACAAAGAACGGCTTGTGCTGTTCTGCGGAAAGGAATTTCAGATTTCCAAGAGGAAACAGAAGGAGGTCAAAAAACACTATTTTGAGTATATAACCAAATATGCAAAAGTGATATAATGAACCCATATGGGAAATGGGCAGTGAGGGTGAAAAGTGAAAGGATTATATTGGGTGTATGTGTACGCCATTGAACTTTGGAAGATGATCTTGATCATGAGGGGGATTTTAGGGATCGAACCGGTGCGGAAACGGCAGGTGCTGATGTTTCAGATTCCGGCAGTTTTGGGAGTGCTGGCAAGCTTTAAGTACCAGCTTCCCGTGAATATAGTTATTGTCCTGTTTATTATGTTGTCGGCATGGATTTATTTTAATAAGTTTTTTCTGTCAGTGTTTACCTGGCTCGGAATTTCGATCATGGATTTTCTGATCGGACTGTTTATTATTTTTTTCGCACAGATGGATTTTCAGACAGCTTATAACAGCAATCATTTCGCTGATGTGGAGGAGGTCTTCAGTTTTCTTCTGCTGATCGTTATCATTGCGGTACGGAAGAGGTTTGAAGTCAAGAAGATCCAGTATACATACAGTGATGTGGCACTGGGAGCCATGGTACTGGTTGGGGTGATCGCCTGTATCGGTCCCTTTCTGTCGGAAGGATTTCAGAACTGGACATCCATCGGTAAGAGGCTGGAGATCCTTCTTGGATTTCTTTTGATGCTGTTTGGAATCAGCAGTATTATATACCGGATCTGCAGAGTCAGGCAGGAGCAGGAACAGTTTGAACAGCAGATGCTGTGGAATGAACGTCTGTTAAACGAACAGAAAAAGTATTATGAACTGCTGCTTCAGAAGGAGGAGATGACCAAAAAGATCAGACATGACATGAAAAGCCAGCTGGCATGTCTGAGCAGATTTCTGGAAAAAGAAGAGTATGACAATGCAAGGGAATATCTGGGCGAGCTGACCGGAGATATAAAGCGTTTGAATATTCTCATTTCTACCGGAAATGATGTGGTTGATATAGTGGTAAATGATATTGTCCAGAGCGAAAAGATTAAGATCAA
Organism: Anaerostipes sp. AF04-45; assembly: GCF_003461725.1. Lineage (NCBI taxonomy): Bacteria > Bacillati > Bacillota > Clostridia > Lachnospirales > Lachnospiraceae > Anaerostipes > Anaerostipes sp. AF04-45. Next base: position 117,561 of record NZ_QTXQ01000005.1, on the reverse strand, counting down.
CTGGAAAGGAAAAATTCCGAGCAGGCTTAACATGACCAATGCAGAGATCTGTATTTTGTTTTCCAATCTTCTCAAAAATGCTGCGGAAGCCGTCAGAGATATGGAAGACAAGACAGTCAGCGTCACGGTCAAGCTCACCGGGCATCATTTGATTTTGGAGGAGAGCAACCGGACCATGAAGCCGGTGATCATAGAAGACGGCCGTCTCAAAACTACGAAGCATGACAAAGAAAAACACGGCATTGGAAGCCGCAATATGATCGAAATCGCCGAAAAGTATAACGGGGATGTTTCCTTCCGGTGTGAGAATGGGATATTCTATGTAAAAATTATCCTTCTGGATACTATTTAATGGAAAAAAAGATGACGGTTATTCAAATATCAAGTCGTTCCCCGCGGGTATATTGAAACAAGGAATAGGACCTTTTATAGTGTGTATTGTTACCGAGATAATTGTCGAAAGCAAAGCAGTATAAAGGGGGATAAAACAATGACATGCATGAGATGGCCTTGGCCTTTCTAATCGTCATCTAGTCCGTTTGGAGGACTAATTACAAAGGATAAAGAATTAATTATGAGGGTAGCCTTAAATTAAGAGACATAAAACAAGAGGCATTTCTGAGAAGATCAGAGATGCCTCTTTTATTATGTCTGATTTTATGCTTTCCACAGTCCGTGGAGATTGCAGTATTCATATGCGGCAATCAATTCCTCACCGTCTGCCAGAAGGAATTCTGCCTCCGGTTTTTCACCCGGATTCAGATATTTTATCTGATGGCCGCGGCTGGTTTCAATGCAGATGAACATAATGTAGTGAGCCTCCATCATAGGATGTTCGGCTTCTCCGACCTTCACGCTGATCCTGCGGTCATCCGCTGAAATGACCGGGACGTGTTTTTCTGCTGCCCCGTCGGTAGTGCCTGGAACAAGCTCCGTCATTTTCTGGCCGCAGCACATGACCGGTACCCCGCTGTCATTCAGCAAAGTCATGATGTTTTTGCAGTGTTCACAGATAAAAAATTTCATTTTAAGAACTCCCTTCTTTAAAACAACAACCCTGGTTACTGATTCTAATATATCAGATTATGCGTCATTTGTCTGTAGAATTTGGAAAAAATGAAGCAACTCTGTGACAAATTTCATATACTATCATTAGATGGCAGCAGAAAGGAGCGGTAAAATGTATGATTTTGCAGTGCTTGGCGGTGATTTAAGACAGTTTTATATGGCAAAACAGCTTGCTTTTAAAGGCTATTCTGTGATTACCTATGGGATCGCATCCGGGGAGGTGCAGGCTTCTTCTATGAAAGAAGCCGTGGAAAATGCAGAAATCCTGATCGGCCCGATCCCTTTTTCCAAAGACCGTGAAAACCTGGTTTCCATGGAATGCTGTGCTGACTTCGGAATAGAGGATGTAAAACAGCATCTGAGGAAAGGGCAGAAGATCTTTGCGGGATGTATTCCGGATGACTTCTGCCGCTATTGCATGAATGCGGGGGTTGCTGTCCATGACTTTATGAAATTGGACTCAGTGGCGTTAAAAAATGCCGTGCCCACTGCCGAGGGAGCTGTGGCAGAAGCCGTTTTTGATTCTCCTGTACAGATACAGGGAAGCCGATGTCTGGTGACAGGCTTCGGACGATGCGGCAGCGTCCTGGCAGAAAAGCTGAAGCTTTGGTCGGCCAAAGTAACGGCAGCCGCAAGAAATAAGGAGCAGCGTGCCCTGGCGGAGTCCTTTGGAATAAAAGCAGTCTCTCTCGATGAGCTGAAAGAAGAACTTTCTCAGGCTGATTTTATTTTTAACACGATTCCGGCCATGATTTTAGACAGAGAACGTCTGGAACAGGTAAAAAAAGAGGCGTTAATCGTGGATATTGCATCTGCGCCGGGAGGCGTAGATTTCATGGCGGCAGACGAATTGGGGATCAAGGCAAAACAATGTCTTGGAATTCCCGGCAAGTATGCAGCGTGTTCGGCAGCTGCCATTCTGACAGAAACAATGATTACGGAATGGGATGTATGATGAGTGTAAAAGGAAAGAAAATAGGAATTGCCGTAACTGGCTCATTCTGCACATATGAAAAAATTTTTATCCAGCTTGAGAAGCTGGCAGAAGAAGGAGCACAGGTGCAGACCATTTTTTCCGGGGCCGCACAGAGCATAGACAGCCGATTTGGAAAGGCAGAAGATTTCTTGGATAGGGCAGAGAAGATCACTGGGATTACCCCGATGAAAACGATCGCCCAGGCTGAACCGATCGGTCCAAAGAGTCTATTGGATATTCTGGTGATCTTCCCGTGTACAGGAAACACGCTTGCAAAGCTGTGCAGCGGGATCACAGATTCACCGGTCCTGATGGCGGCAAAAGCCCATTTAAGGAACGATAAACCTTTGGTGATTTCTGTATCAACCAATGACGCTCTGGGAATAAATATGAAGAACATCGGAGCTCTGATGAATATGAAAAATATTTATTTTGTACCGTTTGGGCAGGATGATCCGGTGAAAAAACCGAACTCCATGATCGCCGATACCAGCCTTTTGATCCCGACTGTGGAAAAAGCGCTGGAAGGCAGACAATATCAGCCGGTTATCCGGGGATAGAACGTAAGGCTCCCGGTGATGCTTCACCGCGGGGCCTGTATGAAAAAAAGTTGAAGAGGTGGCACATATGTGTGGTATTGCGGGATTTTGTAATCCTCATAACAGGTATCTGGAAAAGAAAGGACAGTGGGAAGATGTTCTGGACCGTATGAATCAAGTTCAGAAGCACCGGGGCCCGGATGATCAGGGAACGTTTTTGGAAAATGGGTGCGGCCTGGCCCATGTCCGTCTCTCGATCATTGACTTATACACCGGTCATCAGCCCATGGTAAGAGAGGAATCCGGACGTAAGTTTGTCATTGTGTATAACGGTGAAATTTATAACATGAAGGAATTGAAACAGGAGCTGAAAAAGGAAGGGGCGATCTTCAGGACAGCGAGCGATACGGAAGTGATCCTGGCGGGGTACATCCTTCACGGACCGGCCTTTGTGGAGAAACTGAACGGTATTTTTGCGGTCAGTATTTGGGATTCTGCGGAAAAGAAGCTGTTTTTGTTCAGAGACCGGCTTGGGGTCAAACCGTTGTTTTATTCTTTTTCCGGCCAGACCCTTGTATTTTCATCCGAGATCAAGGGTATCTTTCAGTATCCGGGGATAGAACCGGTCATCGACCGGGACGGACTCGGTGAGATTTTTGGACTGGGACCGGCAAAATCCTATGGAAAAGGAGTATTCAAAGGCGTTTCAGAAGTACTGCCGGGTCATTTTCTGGAGTACAGCACGGAGGGGCTTAATGATCACACTTACTGGAAGCTTGAGAGCCGGCCTCATGAAGAATCTTATGATCAGACGGTAGAGAAACTGTCTTATCTGGTCCACGATGCGGTAAAGATGCAGATGCTCTCTGATATTCCGATTTGTACGTTTTTATCCGGAGGGGTGGACAGCAGTCTTGTGACAGCCATCTGTGCCAAAGAGCTTGGCAGACAGGGGAAACAGCTGAATACCTTTTCTTTTGATTTTGTAAACAATGACCGGTATTTTAAGGCCAATTCTTTTCAGCCGTCTCAGGACCGTCCATGGGTAGACCGTATGGTAGAGGCATCGGGAACCAATCACACGTACCTGGAGTGTAATAACGAGCAGCAGATTGAGAACCTGTACAGGGCTGTGGATGCAAGAGACCTTCCCTGCATGGCTGATGTGGAGTCTTCCCTTCTCTACTTCTGTTCAAAAGTTGCCGAGACAAAGAAGGTTACTCTGACCGGAGAATGTGCGGATGAGATTTTCGGAGGATATCCGTGGTTTCATAAAAAAGAATGTTTTGAAGCCCATGCATTTCCGTGGTCTATGGATATGGAGCCCAGGGAGGCCCTGTTAAGCGGCGATGTGCTTCAGGCGGTAGATCTGAAAGCCCATGCACGGCGGGCATACGAAAAGACGATCCGGGAAACCCCAAGACTTCTTGGAGAAGATCCGACAGAAAGCCGGAGGAGAGAGATCTCCTATCTGAATCTTAAATGGTTTATGGTCACACTTCTGGACCGGATGGACCGCACCAGCATGTATTCCGGCCTGGAAGCCAGAGTACCGTTTGCCGACCACAGGATCGTGGAATATATGTGGAATGTGCCGTGGGAAATGAAATGTCCGGACGGTGTGGTCAAAGGACTGTTAAGGGCCGCAGGTGAAGGAGATCTTCCGAATGAAGTATTGTACAGGAGGAAGAGTCCGTATCCGAAAACGTATCATCCTGAATATGAAAAAATGCTGGGAGACCGGCTGCGGGAAGTGATCGCAGATCCCAATGCTCCGATTCGGAATTTGATCGATAAAAAGAAAACGGAAGAATTTTTAGAGAGTCCGTCGGACTACGGAAAACCTTGGTATGGACAGCTGATGGCAGGACCGCAGATGGTGGCGTTTATGCTCCAGGTCAACTACTGGCTGGAAACGTATCATATCGCTGTCATATAAGAAGAGAACAGAAGGGATTGTTTTCATAAAAGAACAATTCCTTCTGTTTTTTATGTTTTTTCCACTCTGTCATGGTATAATGAAGATAAGATATTGATCTTAGCAATCACTGTTTATGAGCAAAGGAGTGATGTTTATGAAAGAGAACAGAATCATATGTATTTCCAGAGAATTCGGAAGCGGCGGCCATGAATTGGGAGAACACCTGTCAGAGAAGCTGGGGATCAAGCTGTTCGACAGCGAGATCATAACAAAGGTAGCCGAGCTTGGCAATGTGCCTGAAGACTTTGTGGAAGAACAGGGGGAGGTCAGAGACTTCCGGGGCTTCCTGGGAGTGATGCCGTCCGGACATGCTGCAGCGGACATTACAAGAGACTTTGTAGTTACTTCGGAGAAACTGTTTGCCCTTCAGTCCATTGCCATCCGGCAGATGGCTAAAGACGAAGGTTCCTGTATTTTTGTGGGACGGTGTGCGGATGTTATTCTGCAGAATCAGGCAGAGTGCATCTCAGTTTTTGTCCACAGCCCGCTGGAAGACAGGATTCAGAGAATTATGGATCTGCGGCAGATTACAGAAAAGGAAGCAAGGAAACTGATTAAGAGGACTGACCGGGAAAGAGCCTCTTACCACAACTATTACACGAAGATCAAGTGGGGACATCCGAGCAACTATCACCTGGTTCTTAACATGGGAAAACTGGGCATGGAAAATGCGGTGGATCTGATTTCTTACTATGTAGAACGCTGAATATGATACAGAGAGGAGAGATGATATGAGGCCGAATACGATTATATGCATATCCAGAGAGTACGGAAGCGGAGGCCATGAAATTGCGGAGAAGCTTTCAGAGGATTTAGGGATCAAGCTATTTGACAAAGAACTGATCGCCAGAGTGGCAAAGATGGCGGACGTGTCTGAAGAGTATATAAGCCAAAGGGAAGAGACCGGTGATTATGCCTATATCTTCGGAGTTCCCATCGGACATCCGGCCACGACTCCTATGGATGAATGTATCCTGACACCTGAGAAGCTTTTTGTCATTCAGTCCATTGCCATACGCCAGATCGCAGAGCAGGAGAAGTCCTGCATCTTTGTGGGGCGGTGTGCAGATGTTATCCTTCAGAAACTTCCCGGCTGCCACTCTTTCTTTATCCACAGCTCTGAGGCAGTGCGGATTCAGAGGATCATGGACACGGAGGACGTCTCTGAGCGGGAGGCGAAACGTCTCATGAAAAAGGTGGATAAGGAGAGGGCTTCTTACCACAATTACTACACAAAAATCAAGTGGGGACATCCGAGCAATTATGAACTGGTCATCAACACCGGCCGGACAGGTATAGATAAAGCGGTAAAAGTCATAGAATCTTACTTGGAAGAATAGATATAAAGGGCAGATGGGAAATCCACCTGTCCTTTTTGTATATCCGAAGGGCACACCGTAATTCATTCCCTTTGGGTGGACGTACTTTATACGATAATGTATACCCACAGGGCATCACGTATTTTATACCCTTCGGGTGGACGCGCTTTGCGCGATAAGGTATAATATAACAAGTAGCAGGAAGATATTTTTACTGGATAAGGGAGGTTGTATGACTATGGAATATAAAGATTTGATTGAAAGCAAGAACTCCGTCAGGGATTATAAAGAGAAGGAAGTCGATGCCGCTACCGTTAAGAAAATCCGGGATTTTGCCCAGTCCTGTGAGCGCCTGGATGACAGTATCGGGATCGATATCCGCTTTATGGATAATGATACCGTTTACCGCCAGCTGGACGGGTATGCAGGATATAAAGGGATTTTGATCAATGCGCCGCACTATATGATCGTTTTGTCAGAGAAAAAGGATCATTATATTGAAAATGGCGGATATGTGGGTGAATCTATCTCTGTTAAAGCTCATTCTCTGGGAGTGGATTCCTGCTGGATTACCTTCAAAGACAGCCGTACAGTCATTGAAAAGCTGAACATTGTCACGGATAAAGAAGTGGTGGCGATTATGGCATTGGGATACGGAAAGAAGCGGTTTAAAAAGGTTACAGGGAATGTCACATTGGGAAAAGGATATGCCAATGCGGATTTTCAGGTGAAAGACAGCGTTATATCTCCAAGGATGCCTTTAGAAGAGATTGTTTTTCTTGATACATGGGGCAATAAAGCAACGGTGGATGAGCTTGTGAACCGGGCTGTATACGAACCGTTAAACTATGCAAGGATGGCGCCTTCTACTTTAAATCGCCAGCCGTGGAGATTTATCATTGACGGAGGACTGCTGATTCTTACAGTCAGGGACGACGAGGATACGAATCTCTACGAGGAACAGATCGACGCGGGCATCGTCATGCTTTACTGCAAGAAGGTGATGAGGGAGACCTTATGTGAGATCAGCTGGAATCTCGAACCTGTGGAAAATAAATACAATATACCGGATAACTATAAGATTGTGGCATCCTGCAGTATGTAATACCCCTAAGGATTTCCGTAATATTATAAAAATGACCAAATACAGTTAAACGAGTTTTCTTCGTTTAACTGTATTTTTTTCCGACTGAAAAACAACAAATAACAACATAGATTCAATCTCATTATTATTTCAGCTTCTTATGATAAAATGTTTTACAGAATAAGGAGGAATGATTATGAGGAAGATGAGCAGTTCATTATGGAAAAAGGGAATGGCTGCGGCTTTATCTGCAGTAATGATGTTTGGTGTTTTTGGGGGAACGAAGACTTCTGTATCCGGGGCTTCCGGCAAAAAAGTCGATGCCAATATGGATGGCAGAGCGAATGAGACGGTTACAGTAAACAATGCAAAAGGCGCAAGGATGATCAAAGTAGGCTCCTATGTAAAATCAGGAGGAGAGCTTAAGACGGGAAAGACATATTATGCACTGCGTCTCGCAGACGGTTATGGGGAACAGCGGCCGGATTATAAAAGGGTGCTGAAACAGAATACATGGGTAACGGTAAGCGCAAGTCTGCTTCCTGTAAAACTTGGCCGAAAGGTTTCCAGCCCTACCTGGTATAATTCACCCGATCAAAGCTACAATAAGGTACAGAAAGGCGATACTTATTTTGCTTTAAACAGTAAAGACAATACAGAATTTGTAAATCTGTTTGACAGCTGTAATGGAACCATTGCATTTAACGAGACTTTTAAGGGAAGCAATATTAATACCACGGACGGGAAGTATTCCCGCTATGGATGTGACAACGGCGGAGTAGCCGGCCAGCCAATTCTTTTATATCATGGTTCATCTGCCAGCGAGTATGTTTTAAGCGGGATTTATGTAAAGAATACAAAGACTTATAAGAAGAACCAAGTGATCAAAAAGTCGGATTTTACGGTCTATGCAAAATATGTGAATAAGAAAAACAGTAAAGATGTAAAATGGGGGAAAGCAGATACAAATTATATCGCTTTATCTCAGACTAGTGCGCAGAACGGAAAATTTAAAGTAAAGGTGCAGTATCCTACAACAGGTGCAGATATGCCAAGTCTGGCAGCAGGTGCCAAAACTAAGGAGCTCACTCTCAATACAGCAGCCAGTACCGCAAAGAAGGTCATTGTAGCAACTGGTACGGCCAAGACTTCCAGGAAGGTTCAGCTGTCATGGACAAAGACGAAGGGTGCGGACGGATACCGGATTTACGGTAATCAATGTGGAAAGAAATCTACACCAAAATATTTAAAGACAGTAAAGAAGGGAACGAAGACTACCATCACAAAGATTGGAAAGCGAAAACTGAAATCCAAAGGTTCCTATAAGTTTTATGTAAGACCATATCAAAATGTGAACAAACAGAAAAAGAACATTGGAAAATCTAATACGGCACATGTATTGATGAGAGCCGGTTCACGGTATGCAAATGCATCTTCCGTCTCTGTAAAGAAGAAATCAATTACGCTGAAAAAGGGCAGGACAGCTGTCATTAAAGCAAAGGTAAAGGTCCCGTCCGGCAAGAAACAGCCGAAAAATCACGGTGCAAAGATTCGTTACATGACTTCAAAAAGTTCTGTAGTATCCGTGAACAGCAAAGGAAAGATCAAAGCAAAGAAAGCCGGCAAGGCAGCTATTTATGTGATCAGTGAGAATGGAAAGTATAAAAAGGTCAGCGTAACGGTAAAATAAAAAATGCTGAAAGAAAATGTTGTAAAACTAAATAGGACAGTTTTACAACATTTTTTATTCGGCATATGAGAACAAAAGAAATTAAAAAAAATATAAAAAACCATTGCGCTTGTCGAAATTCCGTGGTATATTAATAAAGCTGTTGGGCTATCGCCAAGTGGTAAGGCACAGGATTCTGACTCCTGCATCCGCTGGTTCGAATCCAGCTAGCCCAGTTTCATCAGAATTAAAATAAATAATCAGGGTGTGTAGCTCAGGTGGTAGAGCACTTGACTTTTAATCAAGTTGTCCGGGGTTCGAATCCCCGCACGCTCAGTTTCCTATAAGGAAATCACAGACGAAGATCTGTATCATATTTTTTGGAAAATCAGTAAAAAAGTAGTTGACATAAGATTTTTGCTGTGATATATTGATAAAGCTGTTGGGCTATCGCCAAGTGGTAAGGCACAGGATTCTGACTCCTGCATCCGCTGGTTCGAATCCAGCTAGCCCAGTTTCATCAGAATTAAAATAGAATAATCAGGGTGTGTAGCTCAGGTGGTAGAGCACTTGACTTTTAATCAAGTTGTCCGGGGTTCGAATCCCCGCACGCTCATAGGACTCCGTTTCAGATGAAACGGAGTTTTTTCATTTACATAGATGAGGGGTGGGGAGATGAGGTGGGCTTGCCACTTTATCCTTTTATATGAAATCATTTGTTATCTTGCAGGAGGCATCTCAATGAAAATAGACCGTTTAATCGGAATTATCACACTTTTGCTCAGAAACGACAAAGTCACGGCACCTGAACTGGCCGAGAGATTCGAAGTGTCCAGAAGGACCATCAGCCGGGACATTGACGTGATCTGCCGTGCGGGGATCCCTCTGATCACGGAACAGGGATACGGCGGCGGAATCCGTATCGCAGAAGGCTATAAGCTTGACAAAACTGTTTTTACGAAAGAAGAGCTGAGAGCAGTTTTTGAAGGGCTGAAAGGAATTGACAGCGTATCGGGGACTTCCGCTGCGTTAAGTCTCATGGAAAAGCTCTCTTTAGAACCGGAAGATTCGGTCCTGTCAGAAGGAATGATCCTGATCGATCTGGCTTCTCACTATGAAGAATCACTGAAAGAGAAGATCGGGATCATAAAACATGCGGTTTCCAGCCGGCATACGGTGAACTTTTTGTATTATTACAGCAAGGGAGAAGAATACCGGGAGATTGAGCCGTATCTTCTGGTATTCCGGTGGTCATCCTGGTACGTCTATGGCTTCTGTAGAAAGAGAAAGGATTTCCGTATGTTTAAACTTAACAGGCTGTGGGAGCTCAAAGAGACAGGAAACAGTTTCCTGATGAGAAATGCAGGTAAAACGGAGGCAAATTTTCAGGACTATTTCAGACAGGATGCAGTCAAACTTAGAGCGGTCTTTGAAAAAGAAGCAAAATACAGGCTTGTGGAAGAATACGGGGCCGGCTGTTATACCGAAGATGAGCAGGGCCGGCTGATCTTTGAATGGGATTTCGTGAATTATGATAACATGAAGCAGTGGATTTTGAGTTTTGGAAGCCAGGCAATGGTCATAGAACCCAGGTGCCTTGCGGATGATCTTGTGTCGGAATTGAAAAAGAATTTAAACAGATATACAGGAACATGACATAAAGCTGTCTGGTTCCTCCTGATATACTGAATGTATTCAAAGAAGGAGGAAGTGCTATGTTAAAAATGACAGCAGCAGGATTATTTGTTACTGATATGGAGAAAATGGTCGCGTTTTACAGGGATGTGATGGGTATGAAGACCGATTGGGAAGGAACTCCCAACGCTGAACTCTATTCCGGCGACATGTGTCTGATTATGTTTGGGAGAAAAGATTTTGAAGAAATGACCGGCAGAAACTTTGGCTATCCGGACAAAATAAACGGGACGGTGGAACTCGCCTTTGATCTGCCTTCCTATGAAGACGTGGACCGGGAGTATCAGAGAGTACTGGAAGCAGGAGCCGAACCGGTTCTCGCACCGGTAACGGAACCATGGGGACAGAGAACAAGCTATGTTGCAGATCCTGACGGGAATCTGATAGAGATCGGATCTTTTGGAAAAGAGTGATGAAATCAAAAAAACCTATTGACAAATAGAAAGAAACCGTGTAAGATTCCAAATAACCTATAGGCAAGATAGGAAATCAGCAAGAAGGAGATACCGCAATGAATTTTATCAAGGCATATAAGAATTTCATGATGGATATGATGGGTATGGAAATGCAGATGCAGAGCATGTGCAGTTCTTTTGCGTACAATCAAATACCGGAACATCATATTTGTATGGAGATATCTTAAAAGCTGAGAGAAAGTACATAGCGGTTAAGTATTGGGAGGCCATGCATGGCCTCCTTTTTTTATTTCATAAAAAAGTTTACGACCTTTTCTGTGAAATAAAAAACGCTCCATGTCTGAACGGCCGCAGACAGAGCTGAAGCTTGAAATTATTAATTCCATACTAAAAAAATAGGATTTGTATAAAAATGGAGGAACGTATTATGAAAAAATCGTTGAAAAAGCTGACAGGAATCGTTATGATTGGAGTATTGGCACTGGGTGCTTTGACCGGATGCGGGAGCCAAAAAGCCAGTGCTGCAAAAGACATTACCATCGGTGTCTGTGCGGGACCATACGGAGACATGGTGAAAAAAGCGATCGCGCCTTCTTTGGAGAAAAAGGGATACAAAGTATCGGTGAGAGAGTTCAGTGATTATGTACTGCCGGATCAGGCCCTGGCAAACGGTGAGATCGATGCAAATTTAATGCAGCACACGGCATATTTAGAAAAGTTTGCGGCAGATAATGATCTGAATATAAGCAAAGTCATTGCGGTGCCGACTGCGGGAGCAGGAATTTTTTCTGACAGCATAAAATCTTTGAAAGAACTGAAGAAGGGTGACAAGATCGGGATACCGAATGATCCTTCCAATCTTGCAAGGGCCCTCAGTATTCTTGGCAAAGAAAAGGTCATTGTCCTTAAGAAAGGAATCGACCAGACGAAGGCAACGGAGAAGGACATTGCCCAGAATCCTAAGAATTTAAAATTTGTAACATTGGATGCGGCCCAGATATCAAGGAGTTTGGACAGTGTTGCGGCGGGGGGAGTTCCAGGAAATTATGCATATGCGGCAAAACTGGACTTTTCCAGAGCATTGGCGGTCGAGACTCTGGCAGAAGAATATAAAAATGTCATTGCTGTAAAAACTGATGACGTGAAAGGGCAGCTGGGGAAAGACCTCAAAGAGGCTGTGGAGTCAGAAGATTTTTATAAAGCGGTGTCAGACAAAAAGAGCAGCTTTCAGTCCTTCCAGAAACCAGACTGGTGGACAGAAAAATATAAAGAAAAATAAACATAAGAGAGAAAGGTGAGAAACTGTGATTGAATTAAAGAATATTGGAGTGACATTTCAGCAGAATAAACAGGATTTTCAGGCGGTTAAGAACGTAAATCTGACCATTGAGGAAGGAGAAATCTTTGGCATTGTAGGACCCAGCGGAGCCGGAAAGAGTACGCTTGTCAGAGTGATCAATCTGCTTCAGCCGCCTACTGCCGGACAGGTGCTGATCGAAGGGAATGAGATCACTTCCCTGAAAAGAAAAGAGCTGTGTAAGGTCCGTCTGGACATCGGAATGATCTTCCAGCACTTTAATTTGATCAGCGGTTCCACGATCGCGGAAAATGTGGCGTTTGCCCTTCATGCAAACCATTATCCGAAAGAGAAAATACAGGGAAGAGTGAAAGAACTCCTCGAAATGGTACATCTGCCGGAAAAAGCGGATTCCTATCCGGCCAACTTAAGCGGCGGGCAGAAACAGAGAGTGGCAATCGCTAGAGCGCTGGCCAACGATCCGAAAATCCTGCTCTGTGATGAGGCGACATCCGCATTGGATTTGGAGAATACAGAAGAAATCGTGTCTCTGTTAAAAGAGATCAATGAAAAATATCATATTACCATAGTTTTCATCACCCATGAGATGGAAGTTGCAAAAAAATTATTTGACAGGATCGCCTTCATGGAAAACGGTGAAATCAAGGAAGTACGGGATATATATTCTGCATTTGCAGAGCCGAGAGAAGAGATTACCAAAAGTCTTGTGGAGCGTGTGCTCAATGTGGGCGTTCCCGATGAGGTGAAGCTTTCGGAGGAAGAAGAACTCGTGAAACTCTGTTATACCGGGGAAAAGGCTTATGCATCTGTGATCAGCCAGGTTTCCAAACAATTCGACGTGGTGATCGATATCATCAACGGAAAGATCGACTATATTCATGGGAAACCATTGGGTGTGCTGATCGTGATTGTAAGAGGCAGAAATGAAGAACGGGAAAAAGCCCTTCGTTATATGAAAGAAAATGTGTACCGTGTAGAAGAATTAGAGGGAGGACGATAAGATGAAGGAAACGATGGAGATTATAAAATTAGAATTTGGAAATGCGACGATAGAGACCATACAGATGGTGCTGATTGCCATGGCTGCGGCCGTTGTATTCGGAATGCTCATTGGCCTAGTGCTACACTTGACAGCTAATCCCTTATTTTTTAAGAACCGGGCGGTCAATGCGGTGGCAGGTACCATTATAAATATTATCCGTTCCATGCCGTTTATTATTCTGCTCGTAGTACTCCTTCCGCTGACAAGGATCTTAGTAGGCACCAGCATCGGTGCGGCAGCGGCGGCGGTTCCTCTTTCCATCGCATCTGTAGCTTTTTATGCGAGACTGGTGGAAGGATCCTTCAGTGAAGTGGACAAAGGAGTCGTGGAGGCAGCGGTGGCTACGGGTGCAAGTGTTTCCCTGATCATCCGCAAGGTTTTATTTGTGGAAGCTCTTCCGAGTCTGATCCGCGGACTTACGGTGACATTTGTAAGCATCATCGGATACTCTGCCATGGCAGGAAGTGTCGGAGGAGGCGGAATCGGAGATCTGGCGATCCGGTACGGATATAACCGGTACGAGACCGGTGTTCTGACATTTACAGTGATTGTATTGATTATCATTGTCCAGCTCGGACAGTGGCTCGGAGATAAGGTGGCATTAAAATTTACGAAACGGTAGGTGATGGCTTTGACAGGACTTGAATGTTTGATTCCCGACAGCAGTCGGGTGATCTTTGACTCTAATATAGAAGAAAAATATTTATCGGACACTCTGGGAAGACTCAGGGGACGGGCAAAAGCCCTGGTATTCCCTGAGTCCACAAAAGAGGTCAGCGATATTATGAAATATGCATATGAACATAAGATTCCGGTTACACCGAGAGGAGCAGGGACCAATTTAGTAGGTTCTACGGTACCGGCGGACGGAGGGATCGTTTTGGATCTGTCCCGCATGAACCGGGTGCTGGAGATCGATAAGGATACTTTTACGGCAACAGTGGAATCCGGTGTCGTGCTGAAAGATTTTCAGGAGCTGGTGGAGCAGGAAGGCTTATTTTATCCTCCGGACCCGGGCGAGAAGACAGCGACCATCGGCGGAAATATCAGCACCAATGCAGGAGGAATGCGCGCCGTAAAATATGGTGTCACCAGAGATTATATCCGTGGGCTGGAAGTAGTGCTGGCCGACGGCAGTGTGGCAGAGCTTGGCGGGAAAGTTGTAAAAGACAGTTCCGGTCTTTCATTAAAACATCTGATGATCGGCTCAGAGGGAACCCTCGGAGTGATCACAAAGGCCATTGTGAAGCTTACATCAAAACCTCAGAAGACATTGAGCGTTCTTTTGCCTTTTGATGATCTTCATACGGGGATACGGGCAGTCTTAAACGTAATTCGGGGCAGTCTTGACCCGACGGCCATTGAATTTGTGGAGAAGAAGGTAGTCGCTCTCGGAGAAGAATATGTTGGTCTTGCTTTTCCTTATCAAGATGCAGCGGCATATATTCTTTTGACTTTTGACGGAGATGACTCGGAGGAAATTTATAAACGGGTCGAAAAACTCAAAACAATCGCCGAGGAAAGCGGAGCTAAGGATGCGCTCGTGCTGGAAGACGAAGAGACGATTGATGCGGTGTGGAAGATCCGGGGAGCCCTTGTAAAAGCTGTTGAGGCAAAATCGGAACAGGAGCCGGTGGACATTGTGGTTCCCATCAATAAATCTGCCGAATTCATAGAATATATCAATGATTTAGAACAGAAGACCGGAGTTCAAATGGTAAGTTTCGGACATGCGGGAGACGGGAATGTACACCTTTGTGTTGTCCGGGGCGGCAGGACACAGGAGCAGTGGGAAAAAGACCGGAGAGAAGTGCTGGCTTCTGCCTACGATAAAAGCAGTGAGCTTGGCGGCCTGACATCAGGAGAACACGGGATCGGGCTGAGCAAGAAAACATATTTAAAGAAAGCATCAGATCCTTTAATTCTTCAAATGATGAAGCAGGTGAAGCTTTCCCTGGACCCGAAAAATATTTTAAATCCAAATAAAATTTTTGATTAAAAATTATCGCAGAATTTGTTAAGGTATATTTTCCTTTTCATTGGAAACAATAGTGGTATCAAATAATTATTCCAAAGGAAAAGGAGAATTCATAATGAAAAAGAAATGTTGGATGCTTACAATGGTTGCAGTCCTCACATTAAGTGTCGCTGCGATGTTTACAGGATGTTCAAACAAAAATGATGCCACAACAACAGAAAAAACCACAGAAGGCGGTTCATCCACTACAGCAACAAACAATGATTTGGGTGACGACGTGGAAGATGCGGCTGACGATGTGGCAGACGGAGCAAAAGATCTGGCGGACGATGTAGCCAATGGGTTTGATGATTATGATGATGCCCATGACTATCTGATCAATAAACTTGGTTCTGACGGAAACGGTCAGTATGAAGTGAGAAATAAAGACCAAGATGTCACAGAGTACAGAGATGGAGCAAAAGGATATCACTTTGAAATTTATGACACATCCAAAGACTCCGGTAAAAAATACGGTGATTTCTACGTTGACAAAGACAACGGAAAAATCTATAAGAAAAATACAGATACAAAAAAAGTAGAAGAATACAAAGCAAAGAAATAATTCACATGAAAAATCCTTGTGTGCAGGGCTGTATAGATCAGATCCTGTGTTCAGGGATTTTTTCGGTTTAGAGGCCTTGTTGCAATTCTTTCGGCGGGGTGATAGACTGATATCTCAAACTTTGACAGATCAGGGAAGGAGTTATGATGAAGTACAGTAAACTGAAAGCAGATCTCATGGATATGTTTGACGAAAAGAAGCTGCATATGCTCCCAGAGGAATGGGGGTTTTTTAATGAATTTGACAGAGAAATTAATATCATCGGGTATGCAGTAAATCTGACAGAAGAAATTATAGAAAAAGCCCGCCAGCAACAGATAGAATTTCTTGTGACCCATCATGATTCGTGGGAGTTTATTTTTGGACTGAAAGAAAGCTGCAGTAAGATGTTAGAAGAAAGCGGAATCACCCATGCTTATTTTCATGCACCGTTAGATGACGCGGAGTTTGGGACCAGTGCGTCACTGGGAAAGAAACTTGGAATGGGAGGTCTTGAGAAGGTGATGCCGTATGCGGAAATCTATTATGGCGGGGTCATAGGTGAGATCGAGCCCGTTGATTTCAATGTGTTCAGAGAAAGGCTGACCGATATCCTTGCAGAGCAAGTGCGCTGTTATCAAAATAATGAAAATCCGGTAAGAAAAGTGGCTGTGGCCGCAGGAGGGGGAAACATGACCACAGAGATGAGGATTGCCGCAGAGGCTGGATGTGATACATATGTCACAGGGGAATACGTACTTTATTCACAACAGTATGCACAGCATGTGGGAATGAATCTGTTTGTGGGAAGTCATACGAATACGGAAATTCTGGGAGTGGAATCGTTGGTTCAAAAATTATCCGGGGATAAAGAAATCCAGATTATAAAAATTGATGAGCCGAATTATTAAAAAGGGGGTCTTCTCAAAATCGGTCAATGGATTTATGCTGTCTATATTAGACGAATCGGTCAGGGGAGGACAGCATGAACGAGAAATTTTATCAGCTGCCATGCGGCAGACGGGAAAAGATCATAAGATCTGCTTATCAGGTGTTTTCAAGAAATGAATATAAGAGAGCTTCTATGTCGGCGATAGCCGATGCGGCAGGAATTTCAAAGTCGCTTTTATTTTATTACTTTAAGAACAAGAAGGAGCTGTATTTATATCTTGTCTGTCACGCTGAAAACCTTACACGCAGTGCGGTGCAGGATTATGGCGTATGGGAGACTGAAGATCTTTTTGAAATGTTACGTCGGAATGTCCGGGCAAAATGTTCTCTTTCGGTGAAGTATCCGGAGATCTGTATGTTTTCAGTGAAAGCCTACTATGAGCAGCATCCGGAAGTGAAAAAGGATGTGCACAAATTGATCGCCAAGACAAATCAGAACGCTGAGCAGAAATTTTTCCGGACATTCGGCAACAGTATGTTTCGGGAGGATATAGAGACAGAGACCATGTATTATGAAATTGCGCTTGCCTGTGAAGGTTATTTATACCGATGTTTTCAGAAAGGACAGATCGATATTGGCCGGATGGAAGAAGAATTTGATGTTCTGATTAAACATTGGAAAAAGGTATATTTGAGGAGGTGGAAGTGATGAAGTTTCATGAGTTTGGGGGCCGGAAACTGCCGCATGTACTGCTCATACACGGAGGAGGACAGGCTTGGTGGGACTATTTAAGACAGGCCCGTATGCTGTCTTTAAATTATCATGTGATCCTGCCCACGCTGGATGGACATGGAGAAGAATACATGACGGAGTATGTGTCCACAGAAGATAGTGCCGGGAAAATCATTAAATATATCAATGAAAGCTGCGGCGGTTCTGTTTTTGCCATCGGCGGTGTCTCTTTGGGAGGGCAGATTGTGATAGAAATACTTTCCCAAAGGCCGGATATTGCACAAAAAGCGATCATTGACGGGAGCCTTTGTTATCCTCAGCCCAAGCTTGCGAAATGCTGCACTGCTTTTGTGCGCTGCTTCTGGCCGCTGCTGTTTAGCAGGTCAGCAAGCAGACTGGAATTGGCAGTGCTGAATAAATATATGCCCGCCATGCGGCTTCCGGAGGAAATCATAGATTATTATATGAAAGATATGCCTAATTTCAGAAAAGAAACCATGTGTACCATTTACCGGACTTATATGGGAGACTACCAACTGGACGACAGGATCAAACATGTGACAGCGCAGGTGATGTATTGGTACGGATCGAAGGAGATGAAATGTGTAAAGAATTCCGCTGCCCTTTTTAAATCATTGGTTCCTTCCTGCGAGATCTATGAGGCAGAGGGATATGGTCATGGATATCTGGCTGTTTACCTGCCGGATGAATGGATGAAGGCTGCAGGGCCGTTTTTGGCCCGGAAATGACATGTCAAATCTATTTTACATGCTGAAAAAACGGGGATGTCAAACATTTTTGATAGAAGATCTGCATCTCAATCGGTATAATGTCGATACAACATAAAACACAAGCAGGAGGAATCAGAACATGGAGTTCAGCAAACAGATAAAGAAATACAGGCTTGATTCAAAGCTCTCACAGGATGAATTGGCAGAGAAGGTATACGTCACACGGCAGACAATTTCAAATTGGGAAAACGGTAAGAACTATCCCGATGTAAAAAGTCTGCTCCTGCTGAGCACTCTTTTTCATATTTCTCTTGATACCTTAGTGAAAGGAGATTTAGAAGAGATGAGAGAACAGATTAAAGCAGAGGATATTAAAAAATGGAATCGCGACAGCCTCATCTTCGGTTTGCTTCTCGTAGCAACAGCAGTGCTGGCAGTACCGCTTTCATTGTATGGAGACGTGGTTGGAATCGTGATCTGGCTCATGATTTTCGGATGTGCAATTTATTATGCAGGCCGCGTTGAGAAACAGAAAAAGACACATGATATTCAGACGTATAAAGAGATCATGGCTTTTACGGAAGGAAAAAAACTCGATGAAATAGAGAAATACCGGGAATCTGGAAAACGTCCGTATCAGAAATTGCTGCTGGCAGTCTGCGCAGGGCTTCTGACATTGGCAGTTTCAGCAGTAATGATCTTTTTACTCCGATAGGGAAGTTTCATGTTTTTTCAAAAAGAATTGTTCGATTTTCCAACCGGTAAATTTAGCGGGTACGAAGAAACCGCATAAAACTGCGGGTTAGAGATTGTTTTTAAAGAAAATTAAAAAAACTGCTGTCGGTTGGGAAAAAATAAGGGAAACGTTGATTTTATCAGGGAAAATGACTATAATGAGAATAAAGAATGGCGGAAATACGTTGGATAAACAATAACAAGAGTTGTATTAATATGGAAAAATGAAACCGTCTCAGGCTGTGAGCATCAGATAAACAATAACAAGAGTTGTATTAATATCTGTATTGGATAAGAATGTCTTTACTCAGTGCCACTGATAAACAATAACAAGAGTTGTATTAATATTCAAAGCCGTGGAGGCGAAAATAGAATTCACCTATATATTAATTAAAGTTAAAATATTCTCACAGATCACACGATAGTACATATCATTCGGGATATATGCTTTGCATTATAAGGTTTGCAGAAGAGGAGTGCGTAACAATGCTTGTTTTCTTAATATGGCTGTTTATAAGCTGTTCCTTCATTATTCTTGGGATATATGCCTTTAACTCAAAGAAGGAAGCTGCCTTTGGTTTCTGGGCAAATGCAGAGGTTTTCCCGGTAAATAATATAAAGTCATACAATCGCGCCATGGGAAAACTATGGTGTACCTTTGGGGCCATTTTGGCTGTTTTAGGTCTGCCGCTTCTGAAAGAACAAAACTCACCATATATTTTGCTTTCAATTTTAGGAGTTATGGCAGAATCCATTGTGGCTATGGCCGTCTATGTGACAGTGATAGAGAAAAAATATCGAAAGAAGCCCTAAATATTTTTTAGTAAATAGTACAGCTCTGTTAAATCCGGGAATCCCGGATTTTTTTATGTCATAGGAAAGTTCTACGACCTTCCCTATGACATAAAAAACGCTCCGCGGGCTGTACACAGATGCGTAAGGAAATCATTTGACTACGTCAAACCGCATCTGGTACGCAAAGCTGTCAAGCCCCTGTTACGTCTATGAGTGAGGGAATTCTTGAGAAACTTTTTCATTCGAAGACGTCAGCATTGAAACAAAACGTATTTCTCACAGAGTACATTCATTTCACCCCAAAATAAGGCTGTTTTCTTTTTTTTCTTATGTAGTATAATAGGACTGTAATTATCAGACAAATTTGCGGAAAGGATGGGACGTGCAATGGGGCTTACCCTTCATTACCGGAAAGAAAAGAGAGGGCTTAGGCTGGTCCGCTGTTATGGAAATGACAGTGTTGTTTCGCTGCCGGATACTGTGGACGGACAGCCTTTCAAAATATTAGGAGACTATGCATTTTCCCAGTGGAAGAAACAGGAAGAGGAAGATGTAGAAATATATGATGTAACAAATAATATATTGCAGGACGATGAAAAGGAACTGCTCTGTGGGAATCTGATTGAAGCAGTGCATCTTCCTGATAAAACAGAGGAATTGGGCAAATATGCATTCTACGGATGCAGCAATCTCAAAAAACTGACGTTTTCAGATGCACTGAAAGGCACCGGAACCGGAGTGTTTAACGGATGCAGGCTCCGTTACGTGGAGATTTTCTGCAATAACGGGAAAAGCACGTGCCTGAAAGATATCGTCGGAGAAATCCGATATGAGCTGTATGCCGACCTGCATTACCGCACAGAAGATGGGCATCAAAAGACAGCAAAGCTGGTTTTTCCCGAATTTTATGAAGAGGCGGTAGAAAATACTCCGGCAAGGATCATTGAGAAATATTTTAACGGGTCGGGCTATAAGTATCGTCAGTGTTTTCAGAAAAGGGAAGTGGACTATCAGGCCTATGACAGGCTGTTTTCTGTGGCAGAGATAGAAGAACGGCCGGAGCTGGTATCGGAAATTGCCGTCCGGCGGCTCAGATATCCATATGAACTGAGTGAAAAAGCAAGAAAAGAGTATACAGCATATGTAAAAGACCATGCAAAGAATATAGCAGAAGGATTTGCCCAACAGCGTGATATGGAAGCACTGCGGTTCTTATCGAAAGAGGGTCTTTGGAATGAGAATGCCATGGAAGCGGCCATTGAGCAGGCATCCTCGCAGAAAGACGGAGAAACTATGAGTTTTTTGATGAATGAAAAGCAGCGCCTGTTTCCTCCGAAAAAGAAAATTTTTGAGTTATAGTTAGGAGAAATATGCAGAAAGAAACAGAAAAAGCAGAAAGGCTTGCCGAAGCCGGAAGGCAGATCCTTATGGCTTCAAGAGATGAACTTTATCTGCACATGAGGTTCATGGATCTGGCGTTGAGCAGCTTTTTTTATACAAGCCATGCAGACGCAGAGAGAATCGCCTCTGACGGCAGGGTGATATACTTTCATCCGGGGTATCTGGCGAAGCTGTATGCACAGGACAGAAGAATGGTGAACCGGATGTATCTCCATTTGGTACTGCACTGTCTTTTTCACCATCTGACCGGGCAGAAAAACAGGGAAAAAGAATTGTGGGACATCAGCTGTGATATTGCTGTGGAATCCGTCATCGACCAGTGGAAGACCGGGGCAGTTTCTTTATATGGCACTGCGTTCCGCAAAGATATTTATAAACGCCTCAGAAAAGACTTGAAGGTGCTGACGGCGGAAGGCATCTATAAAAGGATCCGGGAATGGGAACTCACAGAAGCGGAAATAAAGCGCATCGGGGAAGAGTTTGTCATGGACAGCCACAGCTTCTGGCCGGCGAAAGACCAGCCCAAGATGCAGCAGGAGATCCAGAATCAGTGGCAGGACATCAGTGAAAAGATGGAGCTGGATATGGAAACTTTCTCTCAGGAAATGTCTGCGGACACAGGGGATATGGTCCGGCAGATGCAGATCGAAAACAGGGAGAGGTATGATTATAGGGAGTTTCTGAAAAAATTTGCGGTGCTGAAAGAGGAAATCGGTGTGGACGAGGATTCTTTTGACTATGTGTTTTACACCTACGGGCTTCGCATGTACGGAAACATGCCGCTGGTGGAGCCGCAGGAGTGGAAAGAAGTAAAAAAAGTAGAAGAATTTGCGATCGTCATTGATACGTCCATGTCCTGTTCCGGTGAACTGGTAAAGAAGTTTTTGGAAGAGACCTATGGAATTTTAAAGGAAGAAGAGACATTTCTTCATAAGGTCAACATCCATATCATTCAATGCGATGAAAAAATCCAGGAAGATAAAAAGATCCGGGATGAAAAAGAATTGAAAGAATATATGGAACATTTGGAGCTCAAAGGGGAAGGCGGTACAGACTTCCGCCCGGCATTTGAATATATAGCAAGACTCATGGAAGAAGGAGAATTTTACAGCCTCAAGGGAGTTTTGTATTTCACAGACGGCCAGGGCATTTATCCGAAGAAAAAGCCGCTCTTTGAGACTGCCTTTATTTTCATGGAAGAAGAATACGAGGATGCCCAGGTGCCGCCATGGGCGATGAAACTGATTGTTTGCGAAGAAGAACTTGAAGGAGAAGATTATGGACATTAAACGTGCGAAACAGGAAATCAAAGATTCTGTGGAAGCGTATTTAAATAAAAATGAGTACGGGGAATACCGGATACCGGCGCTAAGACAGAGGCCGGTCCTTTTGATGGGGCCTCCCGGGATCGGAAAGACACAGATCATGGAACAGATTGCAAAGGAATGCGGCATTGGACTGGTGGCTTATACGATCACCCATCACACAAGGCAGAGTGCGGTCGGGCTTCCGTTCATTAAAGAAAAAACCTATGGAGATGTCACATATTCCGTGACAGAGTATACGATGAGCGAGATTATCGCTTCGGTATATGAAAAAATCGAACAGACCGGCCTTCGGGAGGGGATCCTATTCATCGATGAGATCAACTGTGTCTCTGAGACACTTGCGCCGACGATGCTGCAGTTTCTACAGTGCAAGACTTTTGGAAATCAGAAAGTACCGGAGGGATGGGTCATTGTTGCAGCCGGCAATCCTCCGGAGTACAATAAGTCTGTCCGTGAGTTTGATGTGGTGACATTGGACCGAATCAAACTGATCGATGTGGAAGCTGACTATGATGTGTGGAAAGAATATGCATACAAAGCCGGAATCCATTCGGCCATTATGGCTTATCTTGAAATTCGGAAACATCATTTTTACAGGATGGAGACAACCGTGGACGGAAAAGCCTTTGTGACTGCCAGGGGATGGGAGGATTTGTCCGACTTTATGAAAGCATATGAGGGGCTTGGAAAGACGGTTGACCGGGATGTAATCTATCAGTATATTCGGCATTTAGGGATTGCCAAAGAGTTTGCAAATTATTTGGAACTTTACAGAAAATACAGAAAGGACTATAAGATTGACGAGATCCTTGAGGGTTCTTTCACAGAAGATATGCTGGAGAAACTGAAATTTGCTCCGTTTGACGAGCGGCTCAGTATTGTCCATCTGCTGAATGGAAAATTAAATGAGTTTTTCATGGAATATGCGAAAACAGATGCCTATGTAAGCGAATTGTTTTCATGGCTGAAAGACTATATGGAGCATGGGTCCATGGAGGAAACGCTGAAAAAAGCCGAGTCAGAATACCGGGAGAGGAAGAAAGCAGAGCAGATATCAAAGGAGGAAGAACATATTTGGAAGAAGGTGATCGGGAGACTGGAGACTTATCTTGAAGATTTGAAGAGAGAAAAACCGCAGGATGAGCCGAAAGCGGTTCGGACCTGGTTTAAAGCAGAGACAGAAAGCAGGGAACAGCTGGTGGAGAAGATATCGGATGCTCTTCTTTATGCCTTTGATTTTATGGAGGCAGCCTTCGGGGACGGACAGGAAATGGTAGTCTTTATCACGGAGCTGAATGTGAATTATTACAGCGTCCGATTTATCAAAGAAAACGGCTGTGATCCTTATTATAAATATAATAAAGGTCTGCTTTTTGATGAAAGACAGGAAGGGATCCTTGAGCAGATCAAAGACGCGGTGAGATAAGGATTTTAGATTTACAAAGACCTGAAAGCAAGTTAAACTAGAGATATAAAGTGATGGAAGACCAACCGGGAAAGCGCAGGGCAGATCAGCAGATATGCAGAGGAAAGGAGCCTTTTTATGAACAAAGATCTAAAGTATGAGAATTATCTGACACAGCCGAATCCACTTCCTTTTGAGGAAGCAATGAAGATTTATGAGGCGATCCTTCAGAATTCGCCGGAGGATGACGAGGAGTTTGAAGAATTTTGGGAACTGGCTCTGAGTGCAATGACGGTCTATGCGGATCTCAGGGCAAATTGGAAGCAGATCAGGAAAGGCCAGCGGGATAATGACGGAAGGACGAGAAAGCATGACAATGTCATACACACGCTGAATCTGTTAAGCGGTATGATGGAGCAGAGAGGGCTGGATATTTCATGGAGGAAGCAGCTCGGTGACCAGAGAAAACGGATTGGCGATTTTGCCTGCTATGTAGCGATGCTTTACGGCTTATCTGCGCGCTAGAAAGGAAATGTAACATGGAAATAAAGATAACCCTGGGTGATATCACAAAGGTTCCGGCAGATGCCATCGTCAATGCCGCCAATCCGACGCTTCTGGGCGGAGGGGGTGTGGACGGTGCTATCCATGCGGCGGCCGGACCCGAACTTTTAGCGGAGTGCCGCACCCTGGGCGGATGTGATACCGGAGATGCCAAAATTACGAAAGCATACAGACTTCCTGCACAATATGTGATTCACACCCCCGGACCGGTGTGGAGAGACGGGGATGACTGTGAGGAAGAACTTTTAGCTGACTGCTACAAAAGCTGTCTTAAGCTGGCCGCAGAGCATGGATGCAGGCATGTGACCTTTCCGTCCATCAGCACGGGCCTGTTCCGGTTTCCGCTTTCAAAGGCTGCGCCGATTGCGGTGAGGATCATAAAAGAATTCTGCAAAAACAAAGATATTTTTGACTGCATTGAATTCGTCTGTTTCGACGAAAAGACAAAAAAAGCATATGAAACTGCACTGGAGGATTAAACACCGGCAGTATGTTCCGGGAGAAGGCGGACCATTCTCTTTTCAGAAGAAAGGATGCCGTCTTCTTTCATTTTTTTCAGCTCCCGCATCATTGCGCTCCGGTCTACGGACAGGTAATCCGCCAAATCCGACATGGTAAACGGGATATGAAAGAAATTGGATTTCTGCCGCAGGGATTCCTGCATGAAATAACAATATAACTTTTCGCGGATGGTGCGCTTGCTTAAAACCTCGACTCTCTGGCTGAGACTCATCGTTTTTTTCGATATCAGCCAGGTGACATTCTGGATCAGCCGTGTATGGCAGGCACAGGCATTGGTGCATGGCTTCATAAGAGACTCATAATCGATCATGAGAACCCTGCATTCGGTATCACATTTTAGGTGAATATCTTCATATTCTTCAGAATGAAAAGCCAGAATTTCACCAAACACGCTGTTTGGTTCCAGCTTCTCTAAAATGGTCCGGCTTCCGTTGAATTCATAGCGCAGCACGGAAGCAGTGCCGGAGAGAAGAATGCCCATGACAGGTTTTTGGGAAGAAAAATGATGGATCATTTCACCGGAAGAAAACAGTTTTTCCTCAGAGTGAAAACAGTTCAGCATTTTCAGGCAGTCCTTGGATGTGATATCTGTGAACAGCGGATTTTCATTGTACTGCATAAAAAAACCTCCTTTTTTTAAATATGGCATATAAATGTTGCAAATGCAACAGAAAAAATCATGGGCAGCATGGTATACTTACGTCACAGATGAAAGATAATATGATACCAGGGTCAAAAGGGCATGCGTTTCATGCTTGTATGAAAAAGCAGGGCTTTGGGACCCATAAAACATGAGAAAGCAGCCCGATTAGGGCGGATTTCGAATGTTTTTAGGATTGTGGGAGCACAAAGTGCGGAACAATCCGCAGGTATCTGGGGGTCAAAATACCTTTTGACCCTTACATCACAATATGAATAAGTTAATAGATGGAGGTAACAACAATGAAAAAATATCTTTGCGAACCATGCGGCTATGAATACGATCCGGCAGAAGGTGATCCGAGTCAGGGAATCGAACCGGGAACAGCTTTTGAGGATCTTCCGGAAGATTGGGTCTGCCCGATCTGCGGCCTTGGAAAAGACGTGTTTGTAGAAGCTTAAATTTTTCTTTTGCATAGTATTCATTATAACCGGAGTTGAAAACGTCCCGCTGATTTTTGCGGGACGTTTTTTCGTTCAGAAGCTTTCTTCTGCTTTTCAGGCCCCTATTGTCCTGCTGAAAAAATGTGATATAATAGACAGCAACATACATTCTATGAATGTTGGGAGGAAGGAACATGGCAAAAAAAGAGCCGAAGACCAATGCGATGAGGATTTTGGAGAAAGAAAAAATCAGGTTTGAGATCCACCGCTATGAATGTGAAGAATTTACTGACGGAGTGGCCATTGCGGATATGCTTGGACAGCCCTACGATAAGGTGTTTAAGACACTGGTTACGGAAGGAAAGAGCAGCCAGTATTTTGTGTTTGTCATTCCGATTGCCGAGGAGCTGGATTTGAAAAAGGCAGCCAAAGCCGTGGGCGAAAAATCAGTGGAAATGATTCATGTAAAGGATATAAACAAAGTCACAGGCTACATAAGAGGCGGCTGCACCGCCATAGGAATGAAAAAGGACTACCGCACTGTGGTGGATGAGAGTGTGAAGAATCTGGAGACACTCATCGTCAGCGGCGGAAAGCGGGGAACACAGGTAGAACTTAATCCCGCGGATTATTTGAGAGCCTGTAAGGGAAGCACGGCGGATCTGGTAAAAGATAAGAGAGGATAAAAAAATGATTGAAGATATTTTGGAATATAACAAGGTGTTTGTGAAAAATAAGATGTATGAACAGTACAAGACAAGCAAATATCCGGACAAGAAGATTGCGATCTTAACCTGTATGGATACCAGGCTTACGGAACTGCTTCCGGCAGCCCTTGGCTTAAAAAACGGGGACGTAAAAATCATTAAAAATGCGGGAGGAGTTACCAGTCATCTGTTTGGAAGTGTGGTGAGAAGTCTTTTGATCGCAATATATGAACTTGGCATTGAAGAGATCATGGTCATCGGTCATACGGACTGCGGTGTCGGCCACATGGACAGCGACAGCATGATCCGGCACATGATCGACCGGGGGATAGAAGAAGACAAGATTAATTTCATCCGGCACTGTGGGATTGACTTTGATTCCTGGCTGGCAGGATTTGACTGTGTCTCTGACTCTGTCAATGAAACTGTGGAACTTTTAAGCACCCATCCGCTGATTCCGGATGACATTAAGATATTCGGGTATGTGATGAATACAGATACCGGAGAGCTTATGACAACAGAAGAATTCAAAGGAGAATAATACATGATTCAGTGTGTATTTGTAGGGCTGGGAGGATTTCTCGGCGCAGTCTTCCGCTATCTTCTCGGACTGATCCCGCTTTCAGCGCAGTTAAGGATTCCAGTGATCACTTTGGGGATCAATGTGCTGGGAGCCTTTGTAATCGGCATGATCGCCGGGTGGACCGGTAGGATACCGGCCCAAAATCCTAATCTGATCCTGTTTTTAAAGACGGGATTATGCGGAGGATTCACTACATTTTCTACGTTTGCTCTTGAGACAGGGACCCTTGTCTCAGAGGGAAGAGTGAGTGAAGGTATTTTATATGTAGTGCTGAGTGTGCTGTTTTCCGTCCTTGCAGTTTTTGCAGGACGGGCCGTTGCAGGATGAGAACCTAAAATTTGCATATACTATCCAAAAGGAGGGATGGTTATGTCCAGAAATAAAAAGTTTATTCTTGGAGGCATTCTGTTTACGGCTGTGGTGGGCAGCCTTTGGCATTTTATTTATGACTGGATTGGAAGACCGGACTTTTTCTGGTGGCTGTTTCCGGTCAGTGAGAAAGTGGAAGAGCACTATAAGCTTTTGATTTATCCGAATCTGATATACGGCCTTCTGATGTTTCGGTTTATGTACAGGCATATCAGATATTACTGGCTCCGCCTGACCCTGGGGATCGGTCTGGGCTGCGTGGCAATCAGAGGATTGTTTGACGCATATACCGCTGTGTTAAAGAATGATATGCTGATCATGGATTTAGTCGTATTTGCCGTCAGTATATTGGTATCCTATGCATTCTTCTTAAAAAGGAGTTAAAGGAGGTGCCTGCTTATGAAGCTGTATTATTGTGACCGTGAGCGGGGAACAGAGACATTCATTGCCGAAGCGCAGGAAGATAAAGAAATATGGAGAGCCATGGAACACTGGCTTACGGAACATGGCTTTGGGCTGATTTATGTGATTCATCACATTGAAAAACAAAAGATATATTACGAATTTGGAAAAGAACACTGCTTTTTTGTAGTTGTGACATAAGTGAGGAGGAAAAGAAATGCTGCCGAATGATCCGGTGATACTGTTAAGCTACATCAACACACAGCTGAGGGACTATTACGATAGTTTTGAGGAGTTGTGCAAGAGTCTGTGTGTAGACTCAGGGGATATCATTGTAAAGCTTTCGGGTATCGGTTATGAATATCATTCTGAGACAAATCAATTCAGATAGTGGAGAGTAAGGGCTGCCGGATGGCGGCTTTTATTAGTTTTCCCAACCTCAAAAAGAGACGAAATGCCGGGAGACCGCTTAAAATGGCGGTTTGCAGCCGATTTGAAAGAAAATGCCGGAAAAATAGAAACGGTTGGGAAATATTCAGAGAAACGTTGAATTTATCAGGGAAAATGACTATAATGGAAATAAAGAATGGCGGAAATACGTTGGATTAATAAAAACAAGAGTTGTATTGAAATTTACAGTCAGTTATGCAATTCATGCAGTCCGAATGAGATTAATAAAAACAAGAGTTGTATTGAAATTTGAAAGAGTTCTTTATAAAAAACATGGATTTATGATTAATAAAAACAAGAGTTGTATTGAAATAACCCCATGGCTTTCCCTATGGCTGACAGACTGCCCGATTAATAAAAACAAGAGTTGTATTGAAATAGCAAAAGGGGCTGAGCAGGGAAGATGCAGACCAAGCGATTAATAAAAACAAGAGTTGTATTGAAATCGACAAATTTACGACAAACTACCCGCTTCTTAGAGGATTAATAAAAACAAGAGTTGTATTGAAATTCAATGTTGTATTCTTTTACTTCCTTTGAACACCCGATTAATAAAAACAAGAGTTGTATTGAAATCTACACCATTTGTCCCCGGTTCACCCTGTAGTCCCGATTAATAAAAACAAGAGTTGTATTGAAATGGGGTACTGGATAACTTATCCGAGAAGCTGATCTGGATTAATAAAAACAAGAGTTGTATTGAAATAAAAGGCGATGACCGGGAACGTCAAAGCCTTTGAGATTAATAAAAACAAGAGTTGTATTGAAATTCTTCCATCCTCCTAAGTTCTATATGTTTGATTCCGATTAATAAAAACAAGAGTTGTATTGAAATTTATACAATAAATACGAGGCACAGCAGAGTGTCGTGGATTAATAAAAACAAGAGTTGTATTGAAATCCGGGGAAATAAAGGTGAAAGACTCCGACCGCACGGATTAATAAAAACAAGAGTTGTATTGAAATACTAAATAATCAAGTGCGTCTCTTAAATCATATCCGATAAATAAAAACAAGAGTTGTATTGAAATTCTGCAACCAGGACACAAACGAACAATACAAGCGCAGATAAATAAAAACAAGAGTTGCACAAGATTTATATTTACTACAAATACAAACCATGAAAAGGCATTGATCTTCTTTAATTTCACAAGAAACTCAATGCCTAAATTTTTACTTTTTCATATCCTATTGATTCGATACATTTATAAAAACTGCTCAACAAACTCAACCGGAAGCATCGTTCGCTCCGCAGTTTCTTCTGCGGAGAGCCCCTGTGACAAGAAACGTTTTGCAACACTTTCCATGCTCTCTGCCACTTCTACGATATATTTGTCATAATCATAAAACCGCATAACACGCTGGCCCCATGGATATTCTTTGATTCCATGGAGAAATTCAATCCCTTCCAGAGCTTTCAGCTTATCTTCCCAGGCGTCCAAATCTTCCACTTCAAAATAAAGCTGAAAATTATCAGGTTTCTCCTGAGGCTCCAGTTTCACTCCGACCAATTCTTCGTAGCTAGACTGCAGAGACAGGCCATTTTGAAAAGAAACATGAACCCCCAGATCCATCTCTACCGTTTGTTCCATTACCTTCTCATAAAAATTTTTGGACCTTTCCATATCAGATACCGAAATCAACGTACCTCCGTATATCATATTTTCTGCTCCTTTCTGCTTTGTACCTACATTATAGATCAGAATTTAGCAATCTCGCTGTAAAAATCGGACATCTCACGGCGGTATTCCTGTGGAGAAATTCCGCATACAGATTTAAAATCGTGGATACAGTGAGGCAGATCATAATATCCGGATAAATTGCAGGCATTGGTGATGCTGTTTTGAGGATTTTGAAGGAGGTGGATTGCCGAATTGATGCGGACCAGGCGGGAAAAAGTCTTTGCGTTCATTCCGATACACCGAGAAAATATCCGGTTTAAATGCCGCTGGCTGTAATAGACAGTATCCGACAACTCTTTTACAGAGAGACTGCCCATGTTCTGAATAATGTTCTGAACAGAAAAATGCAGTTCGGGGGACAGAGAAGCTTTTATGTTTGTCAGCAGCAGGCTGTCGATGTCCCTGATCATTTCATATGCACTGCGGGCTTTTTCGATGTTTTCAATGATCCGTTTATCTAACCCGAAACTTAGGTCAGAAGGAGAGAAAGCACGATCAGAAAGCTCCTTTTGCGGAACAGCTGTAAATGCGTATAAACCGGCCGGCTGGAACTCAATAATAAATAACATTTCTGCCTGATTTGCCTGCTCACCGACGCTGCAGGCCGCCGTGGCCGGGCCAAACAAGCGGCTGCTCATCCCGGTTTCATCACATGAACATACCAGAGTTGCGCACCCGTGGGGGATGACGGTGTAATGATTTGAGATCATGTCACTGCCGGGGAAGGTGACAGTGTAATTAGAAATCCAATCCCGCAGTGCCGGATGAGGAAGGAGATACATATAATCCTCTCCTTTTTCCAGAACACGATGGGGTTCGCGGTAAAATCTCAGGTCATCTTTCGTGATCATAAGCTGCCAGTCCTTTCAAAATTTATATACCAGACATTCGTTTTATAACCTTATCATAACATATCAAATGATGAAATCTAATGGAAATCATTTTTGTCTGACCACGGCAGAGCATATAGGTATTATTTTTTGCGAAAATATGTTAAAATTTATGTATCTCGGATAGCGGAGGGAACTGCATATGGATGATTTTATTCGGTTGGAAGAAGTGAGGAAAATATATCAGACGGGACAGGTCGTTACCAAGGCCGTAGATGGGATTAATTTTACCATCAGTGAGGGAGAATTTGTCGTCATCATAGGAGCCAGCGGCGCCGGAAAGACCACGATTCTGAACATTCTGGGTGGGATGGACACCGTAACTTCCGGTTCTGTTTTTGTAGATGGAAATGATATCGCAAAGTATTCAAGAAGACAGCTGACCCAGTACCGGAGAAATGACATCGGATTTGTATTTCAGTTTTACAATCTGGTGCCTAATCTGACGGCGCTGGAAAATGTGGAGCTGGCCCTTCAGATCAGTAAAAATCCGCTGGATGCGGAACAGATTCTTTCGGATGTGGGGCTCTCTGAGCGCCTCTCTAATTTCCCTGCCCAGCTTTCCGGAGGAGAACAGCAGCGGGTTTCCATTGCCAGGGCCCTTGCCAAGAATCCAAAGCTTCTGCTCTGCGATGAGCCGACCGGGGCTCTGGACTATAAGACAGGAAAATCGATTCTAAAACTTTTGCAGGATACTTGCCGTGAGAGAAATAAAACTGTGATTGTTATCACTCACAATCTTGCGATCGCCCCGATTGCAGACCGTGTGATCGAGATCAAGAGCGGAAAAGTACATGATATGCGGATCAATCAGGAGCCTAAATCAGTAGAGACGATAGAATGGTAGGTGGACCATATGAAGAAAGCGCTTCATAAAGACAATTTCATGATGGTCCGAAAGACACTGCCGAGATTTTTGTCGATCTTTTTTATTGTTGCATTGGGAGTAGCGTTTTTTTCCGGAGTCCGGGTTACAGAACCCGATATGAAGTTAACCGCAGATGCCCAGTTTGACGAGAGCAGGCTTATGGATTTAAGAGTCCTTGGCACCATGGGTATCACAGAGAAAGATGTAAAAGCGGTCAGAGAAATTTCCGGGATTTCCGTGGCGGAACCAAGCTACTCTGTGGACACGATCTGTAAATTGAATGACACAGAAAAGGTCTTAAAAGTCATGGCGGCGACCGGCCGGCTTAACCAGATCAAAGTCACAGAGGGCAGGATGCCGAAGACGAACGGCGAGTGCCTGGTGGATTCTTATCTGATGGACCATTCGGATATCAAAGTCGGCGATACGATTACAGTATCATCGGGGACGGATGATGATATTGGGGAGACATTAAAAGAATCCTCACTGAAAGTAGTCGGAGTGGGAAGTTCCTCCTATTATCTTTCCAGAGACAGGGGAACGGCCACTATAGGAAATGGGCAGATCAGCGGTTTTGCTGTGGTGCCGAAAGAAAATTTTAAATTGGATGTCTGCACGGATTTGTATATCACTGTGAAAGGGGCGGCAGGGAAGACTGCATATACAGATGACTATGACGATATCGTAGAAAAAGCAGAAAAAAAGATTAAGAATATTTCAGACAGCCGCTGTGAGATTAGACAAAGGGAAATAAAGGACGAGGCTGAAAAGGAAGTAAAAAAGGCTGAGAATCAATATAAAAAAGAAAAGAAAAAAGCGGATAAAAAACTCGCAGAAGCAGAGCAGAAACTCAAAGATGCAAAAAAGGAAATAAACGCCGGACAAAAAGAGATTGCTTCCCAGAAATATAAGATATCCCAAGGCGAGAAGGAGATACAAAAGGGATGGCAGAGTTACAGAGACGGCAGGAAGCAGCTTTCTAAGGCAGAGAAAGACATTAAAAGCAATGAGAAAAAGCTTGTGAAAGCAGAAAAAGAGCTTGCCAAAGCGAAAGAACAGTTAAAACAGCAGATGCAGCAGGCAGGAGCTATGGGACAGATTCCACCGGAGATGCAGCAGAAATTTGAACAGGCAGAGAAGGAACTATTAAGACAGGAGGCAGTTTTAAAAGCCTCTAAAAAGGATCTGGCCAAAGGAAAAAATGAACTTCAGGCAAGCAAAAAAAAGTTAAACAGTTCTGCCTCTCTGCTGAGGAAGAAGGAAAAAGAACTTAAGAACGGAGAACTTAAAATTTACGAGGCTGAGAAAAAGCTTTCAGATGCCCGAAAGGAGCTCAAAAAGGGAGAAAAAGAATATAGATCTTCTAAGAAGAAGGCTGACCGTAAGTTTGCCAAGGCAAAGAAGAAGATCGATGATGCCCGGAAAGAGATAGATGATATAAAGATGCCCAAATGGTATGTGCTGGACCGGAACAAGATCCAGTCTTACGTGGAATACGGAGGGGACACCGAAAGAATCGGGGCGATCGGAGAAGTATTTCCGGTGATTTTCTTCCTGGTAGCCGCACTGGTAAGTCTGACGACCATGACCAGGATGGTGGAGGAACAGAGAACCCAGATCGGAATTTTAAAGGCTTTGGGGTACACAGGCTTCGATGTGGCAAAGAAGTATGGACTGTACGCCCTGCTCGCCACAGCAGGGGGAAGTATCGCAGGCGTGCTTGTGGGAGAGACAATCCTTCCTAAGATCATCATCGAGGCGTATTCTATGATGTATACGGGGATCGGTCCGGTAAAACATCCGTTTGAGACCAGGTTTGCACTGACAGCCTCCGCGGCCTCTGTGTGTATCACGCTTGGAGCCACCATGTTTGCCTGTTATAAAGAACTGAGGGAAAAACCGGCGCAGCTGATGCGTCCTGAGGCACCGAAGGAGGGCAAACGGATCTGGCTTGAGCGGATCGGAATTCTGTGGAGGCATTTAAACTTTACGTGGAAGTCCACCCTGAGAAACCTGTTCCGGTATAAAAAGCGGTTTTTTATGACCATATTCGGAATCGGCGGGTGTATGGCGCTGCTGCTCGTCGGTTTTGGGTTGAAAGATTCTATTTTTGCCATATCAAAAAATCAGTATCAAAACATTATGACTTATGATGCATCGGTCACACTGGAAGACGATCTGTCTGCAAAAAAGGAGCAGGAAATTGCATCTTGGATACAAAAACAGCATACAATACCAAGCAGCACCAAAATCCGCAGCGTCTCAGTAGATGTGGAGTTTGACGGGGACAGCAAGTCGGCTTCTCTGTTTGTGCCAGAAGATGCGAAAGAACTTTCATCTTATATCCGGTTTAAGGACCGGATATCCGGGGAGAAATACCGGCTCTCTGACAACGGCATTATTCTCACGGAAAAAGTATGCAGCCTGCTGGGCATCAAAATCGGAGATACCGTCATTATTAAAGAAGGAGAGACAAAGACTGTCCGGGCGAAAGTGGAGCATATTACAGAAAATTATATGCATCACAATATCTATATGTCCAAAGATCTATACCAAAAGCTTTATGGAGAGGAGCCGGAGTACAATCAAATTCTTTTAAAAGACAAAGACAGATCCGAAAAAACAGAGACAGATCTTGGAAAAGGTCTGCTGAAGCAGGAGGGGGTGGCATCTGTTTCCTTTATCTCTGATTTTGAGAAAGAGATGAACGATATGCTGAACAATCTGAATATTGTTGTGTTTGTCTTAATTGTATCTGCCGGACTCCTGGCTTTTGTAGTATTATATAATCTGAACAACATTAATATCGCTGAGAGGAAGGCGGAACTCGCAACCCTTAAAGTTTTGGGTTTTTATGACCTGGAGACCGCGGCCTATGTCTACCGGGAAAATATCCTGCTCACCGTCATAGGCACAGCCGTGGGAGCGGGTTTGGGCATCCTCCTCCACCGATATGTGATTTTAACTGCGGAGGTAGATCTGATCATGTTTGGAAGACAGATCCTGCCGGCCAGTTATCTATACAGTGTTCTGCTCACCATAGGGTTTGCGGCGCTGATTAATTTCATGATGTTTTTCCAGCTTCGGAAAATCAGCATGGTGGAATCTTTAAAGAGCACAGAGTGACACCCCAAAGGTAGGAAGGGAGATTGACTATGAAAGGATTAACAATGAAGGACTTGATTTTTTATCACATTTTTCCGCTGGGAGCTTTTGTGGATGATGAGACAGAACATGGGATACTGGAAGTAAAGGAATGGATACCTCATATCAAAGGGCTGGGAGCCAATTCCATTTATTTTTCTCCGGTTTTTGAGTCCAGCAGCCACGGATACGATACGAAAGATTATAAAGTGATCGACCAAAGGCTTGGAACGAACGAAGATTTTAAAGAAGTATGCGATGCACTGCATGAAGAAGGAATCAAAGTTATTTTAGACGGTGTATTCAATCATGTGGGCCGAGAATTCTGGGCATTTCAGGACGTTTTGGAAAAGAGGCAGGATTCTGAATATAAGGATTGGTTCTATATCAATTTTGACGGAAACAGCAACTATGGTGACGGATTCTGGTATGAGGGCTGGGAAGGCCATTTTGAACTGGTAAAATTAAATCTGGATAACCCCGCAGTCAGAGACCACCTTCTGGATGCAGTGGGTATGTGGATGGATGAGTTCGGGATTGACGGTATCCGTCTGGATGTAGCCTATATGCTGAACCGGACATTTATGAAGAATCTTGTGGATTTTGCCAGAGACAGAAATCCGG
Source organism: Anaerostipes sp. AF04-45 (assembly GCF_003461725.1). NCBI lineage: Bacteria > Bacillati > Bacillota > Clostridia > Lachnospirales > Lachnospiraceae > Anaerostipes > Anaerostipes sp. AF04-45. The sequence goes on along the minus strand of NZ_QTXQ01000005.1, from coordinate 81,986 downwards.
AGATGGTCTTTATAGGAGAAATGCTGCATGGGGATTACAGCACTCTGGTCAATCACCATATGCTTGATTCTGCCACAAATTATGAATGTTATAAGGGTCTGTACTCCAGTTTTAATACCCACAACATGCACGAGATCGGTTATTCTCTGAACCGGCAGTTTGGCCCGGAACCATGGACACTTTATCAGGGACTCCCTCTGTACAGTTTTGTGGATAACCACGATGTGATGAGGATTGCCACCCAGCTTACGGATGAAAAACATCTGCCTCTGATCAATGCACTCATGTTTGCCATGCCGGGGGTACCGTCCGTCTACTACGGAAGTGAGTGGGGAATCGAGGGATTTAAAGAACCCGGCAGTGACGACGCACTTCGTCCGAGAGTAAAACCTGAGGATCTTAAGCAGGGAGAACTCTATCAATACATCGCAAAGCTTTCAGAAGTGAGGAAACACAGTCAGGCGCTGAAAGACGGCGGTTACAGAGAAATACGTACGGAACAGGATATCATCGCCTTTGAGAGAGAAGCGGGAGAAGAGAGAATGATTTTTGCCTTAAATGCGGGATCGGAGGAATATACCCTGCATTTTGACGCCAGAGCGGGAAAAGGCACGGATCTTCTGACCGGAGAAGAGAAAGATTTTGGGGGAGGGCTTTTGATTCCTCCGTATCAGGCCATGATTATTCAACCTGAGCGTTAGGCTTTCTTGACTTTTTGTGCAAAAACATATAAAATTATAGAAGTGTTTTATGCACAAAAAATTGAATAAGGAGGAGGCCTGTGGTATATATAATTATTGCCATTATCGCAACTCTGGTCATTGTTGCGCCAATTTCCGCCTATGTTGCCAATCAAAGAAGCAAGAAGGCTATGGAAGTAACCATTGGAAACGCAGAGAGCAAAGCCAGAGATATTATAGATGAAGCCATAAAAGCAGCGGATGCGAAGAAACGCGAAGCTTCACTTGAGATCAAGGAAGAAACTATAAAAGCGAGACATGACTTTGAAAAGGAAACAAAGGAACGCAGGGGTGAACTGCAGAAGTACGAAAAGCGCGTACTCAACAAGGAAGAAACTGTTGACAAGAAAGCAGAGATGCTGGAGCGCAGGGAACAGTCTCTGACTGCCAAAGAAAAGAATTTTGAGGCAGACAAGGCAAAAGTGCAGGAGCTCAAGTCCAAACACTTACAGGAATTAGAAAGAATTTCTGGGCTGACCTCTGATCAGGCAAAAGAACAACTATTATCAGCAGTGAAGGAAGACGTAAAGCACGAGACAGCGATGCTCGTAAAAGAGATGGAATCCAGAGCAAAGGAAGATGCGAGAAAGAGAGCCAAGGAGTATGTGGTTACAGCCATTCAGAAGTGTGCCGTAGACCATGTGGCCGAGACGACGATCTCTCTTGTACAGCTTCCAAACGACGAGATGAAAGGACGCATCATCGGCCGGGAGGGCAGGAATATCCGTGCCCTTGAGAATATGACAGGAGTAGAATTGATCATCGATGATACCCCGGAAGCAGTCGTATTGTCAAGTTTTAATCCGGTCAGGAGAGAGATTGCAAGGATTGCTCTTGAAAAGCTGATCGTGGACGGAAGAATTCATCCGGCCAGGATCGAAGAGATGGTGGAAAAAGCCACAAAAGAAGTGGAGACGAAGATGCGGGAAGACGGGGAGGCTGCAACTCTGGAACTTGGAGTTCACGGCATCCATCCGGAACTGGTCCGTCTGCTGGGCAAGATGAAATACCGCACCAGCTATGGACAGAACGCACTGAAGCACTCTATGGAGGTGGCACAGCTTTCAGGGCTGCTGGCATCTGAGATCGGAGTCGATGTCAGGATGGCAAAACGCGCTGGGCTGCTCCATGACATTGGAAAAGCTATCGACCACGAAGTGGAAGGTTCCCACGTAGAACTTGGAGTGAACTTGTGCAAGAAGTACAAGGAACATCCAATTGTAATCAATGCAGTGGAATCCCATCATGGGGATGCAGAACCAGATACATTAATCGCTTGTCTTGTTCAGGCGGCAGATGCGATTTCCGCAGCGAGACCGGGAGCGAGAAGCGAAACACTGGAAAGCTATACGACGAGACTGAAACAGCTGGAAGAGATCGCAGATTCCTTCCAGGGTGTTGATAAAACTTTTGCGATACAGGCAGGTCGGGAGATTCGTGTAATGGTAGTTCCAGAACAAATCAGTGACGATGACATGATTTTACTGGCCAGGGATATTTCAAAACAGGTGGAAGATAACCTGGATTACCCGGGACAGATTAAAGTCAATATTATCCGTGAGTCACGGGTTGTGGACTACGCGAAATAATCAATGGAAAGTGAGACAGCAGATGAATTCGTTCATCTGCTGTCTTTTTCTGATGAGAAAAATCCTTCACACATATTTAAAACGCAAAAAACATGCAGATAACCGCATTTTCGTACGAAAAATGCGGTTAATTTATTATAAAAACGCATATAACTGCAATAAATAGCCTTGACAATGCAAAAATATGCTGGTATTATAAAGGTACAGCAAACAAAACAGGCAAACAGATGCATAAAATGCAGATGAAAGCGCAAAAAAATGCAGAAAGAAAGGAAAACAAGTATGGAAAAGTGGATGGACTTAAGCGGGAAAGTCATGATCGTCACAGGAGGAAGCCAGGGGATCGGTGAACATGTAGTAAAAACACTGAGAAATAACGGTGCCGCAGTTGTGGTTGCGGACTTGAGAAACAATGAGACGTTTGAAAAGGATGAGAACATCTTTTTTGTTGAGTGCAACGTTGCCGACAAGAAAAGCGTGGATTCGATGATGGAACAGGTAATAAAGAAATATGGAAAAATAGATGGCCTTCTGAACAATGCAGGAGTCAGCCGTCCGAGACTGCTGGTTGATTTTTACGGAAAACGGCCGGAATATGAACTTTCAGAAGAAGACTTTGATTTTATGGTCAATGTCAATCAAAAAGGAGTATTCCTGTGCTCACAGGCTGCTGCACGTTACATGATAAAACAGAAATCCGGAGTGATCGTGAATATGTCATCTGAGGCGGGGATGCAGGGCTCCAAAGGCCAGAGCTGCTATTCAGGCACAAAAGGAGCAGTCCTTTCTTACACAATGTCATGGGCGAAGGAGCTGGGCCCCTATAATATCCGCGTTGTCGGTGTGGCACCGTCAATCAATGAGAGAACTCCTATGAATAACGACGCAGCATTTGAAGCGCTTGCGTATACAAGAGGACAGGATAAGAATAATGTTTCATCCGATTATGAAAAAGTTATTCCTATGGGAAGACCGGGGAAATTAGATGAAGTTGCCGACTTGATCTGCTACCTGATGTCCGACCGCGCAAGCTACATATCCGGAACTACTGTAAATATCAGCGGGGCAAAGTCTACACGTTAAAAAGTATTTCAATAGTAAAAAGTCAAAGTATGAGAACCGGAGGTGTAAGATATGGAAACAAAAGCAGGGGCACTGGACAGAATCCGTAAATTTGGCGGGCATATGAGCGGGATGGTTATGCCGAATCTGGGTGCATTTGTGGGCTGGGGACTGCTGGCAGCATTGTTCATACCGACAGGGTGGATTCCCAATGAAAAATTAAATGAGATGGTAGGACCCATATTAAATTATCTGCTGCCGCTTCTGATTGGCTATACGGCAGGCTATAATATCCATGGACAGCGGGGAGGTGTTATCGGTGCATTTACTACCATGGGAGTGATTGTAGGTTCTGATATCACTATGTTCAGCGGAGCCATGATCATGGGCCCGTTTTCTTCATGGCTTCTAAAGAAGTTTGACCATGCCGTGGAGGGGAAAATCAAACCCGGATTTGAAATGCTCATCAATAATTTCAGCCTTGGAATCCTTGGATTTGCTTTGGCTATCCTCGGTTATCTGATCATCGGGCCGGTGGTAAATGCGATTATCGCTTTTTTGACGGCAGGAATCAACTTCCTGATCGCGAAGAAACTGATTCCGCTTTTGGCTGTATTTATGTGCCCGGCCCAGGTGTTGTTTTTGAACAATGCAGTAAACCATGGAATTATCTCACCGATTGCATTCGCTCAGGCTCAGGAGGCCGGTAAATCCCTGATGTTCCTGCTCGATTCTAACTGTGGTCCGCTGCTTGGCACCTTATGCTCTATTGCTGTTTTTGGAAAGGGAAAAGCAAAAGAGACAGCTCCCATGGCGATGTTTATTGCGGGAATCGCCGGTATCGGGGAAGTGTATTTTCCTTTTATTCTGGCAAATCCGATCATGATTTTTGCTACAATGGGCGGTCTTGCAACCTCCCTTCTGCTCCTGGTCGTGCTGGGCGGCGGTCTGGTCGGCATGCCGTCTCCGGGCAGTCTGATCAATATAGCCCTTATGACACCAAAGGATGCTGCGGTGGCAAATGTTCTGGCAATCGGAGCGGGATTTGCGGTGGCGCTGCTGATCGGTTCTTTTATTCTGAAGACCATAGGCTCTCCGGAGGAAGAGGCAGATCTTGCCGTAGCCGGTATTGATATGGGAACAAAGACGGCAAAACCGGAAGCGGCCTTAAAGAAACATAAGCCTTCCTCAGGAGGTGCCATCCGTTATATCATCGTGGCCTGTGATTCAGGAATGGGCTCCAGCGCCATGGGAGCATCGGTTTTAAAGAACCGTCTCCAGAAAGAAGGATATAAAGATATTAAGGTAAAGAATTCATCGGCCAGCCGGATTGATCCTGATGCGGACATGATTATCACGCTGGAAGGGCTGATTGAGAGGGCAAAACTGAGTGTAGACAATACAGGCAGGGAATTTCTGGCGATCAACAACTTTCTGAAAGAAGCTGATTACGACCGGGCTTTGGAAGTGATTGAAGACAGAAACGGCAAAGAAAAAGCAAAACCTATTTTATCAGAAGAAAACATTGCGTTAAATGTGAAGGTAAAGGATAAAGAAGAGGCCATTCGGTATGCCGGAAAAATTTTGGTGGAAAACGCGTATACGACTCCGAAGTATATTGAACATATGATGGAGAGGGAGAGGAGATTCTCTGTGTATATCGGAAACCATCTGGCGATTCCTCATGGGATAGAGTCATCAGATTCGGAAATATATACTTCAGGCCTGTCTGTAGTACAGATTCCGGAAGGCGTTGACTTTGGTGATGGAAATATTGCATACGTTGTCATAGGTATCGCCGGGAAAGACGGCACTCATCTGAACATGCTCAGCAACATAGCGCTGATCTGTGCTGAGGAAGAGAATATTGAAAAGATGAGGCATGCTGAAAATAAACAAGAGATTATGGAACTATTAAAGAATATTTAATGGCCGCTTTTGCTTTCCCTTTTCCAGCGGATTCGTTATAATAATATTAATCTAATCAACAGAATGTATGTGTAGGAGAAGGTAAAGCGATGAAGATGTTAAAAGCAGAGAGGCAGGATAAGATCCTGGAGATTCTGTCCCTCGAAAATAAAATTATTGCCAGCGAATTAAGTGTGAGGCTTGAAGTTTCTGAGGATACGATCCGCAGAGATATTAAAGAATTAGACCAGAGAGGTCTTTTGAAAAAGGTGCACAGCGGAGCCGTAAAAAACGGACCTTTGAAGGAAGATTTTGATGCAAGGATTGATCTGAATCTGGAAGAAAAGATTCGTCTGGCCAAAAAGGGCGCAGAATTGATCAAACCCGGATCTGTGATTTTGATCGATGACGGAACAACTAACTATCAGGTGATCAAGCAGCTGGATAAACACATGCGCTGTACGGTTATTACGAACAGTATTCCGATTATCCTTCTTTTAAGAGATTATCCAAACATCGATGTGATCACGCTGGGCGGGAATCTGTATAAATCTTCCATGGCTACCTATGGCTATGAGGTCATCAAACAGCTGGAGCTGCTTCATCCGGATTTGTATTTTATGGGGATTTACTGTATGAGCAGTGAAGTGGGCATCAGTCATTCATCCATGGAAGAATGCCAGCTGAAACAGAAGATGCTCTCTGTCTCTTATCAGACTGCGGCACTTGTGACCAAGGAAAAGATCGGATCTGTGTCAAATTATGTCATATGCAAGACAGGTGACATTACATATTTGATCACAGATTCTGATCAGTAAATATAGAGCTGTTTTTCAGACAAAACACAGATCAGGAGGGGAAAATGAAGAATGTATTGATTGTGGGAGCAGGACGGTTAGGAAAAGGGTTTGTAGGCGAAACTTTTGACAATGCGGGATGGAATCTTACATTCCTGGATAAGGACCCGAGAGTTACAGAAGAATTACGAAAAGACGGTTGTTATTATGTGAAGGTACACCGGGTGGATGAAATACAAAACCGTACGGTCAAAAATTTTAAAGCATATACTTGTGATGAAGAATACTCATGCATGGAGGCTTTCTTGGAGACGGATGTGATCGTACTTCCGCTTTATCCGGAAGACTTTGAAGAGGCGGCAGGTTATCTGACGAAGTGCTTTGAAGAATTTTACAGGGTGCATCCGGACCGCAGACTGACTATGATCTGTATTACAAATAAAAATTATCTGATCCCTGGAATTACGGAGGCATTCAGAAAAGACTTGTCCGAAGAAGCAAAGGAGTGGTTCGATCAGAATGTAGTGATCCGGGACTCTATTATCCGCAGGAGTACAGATGCCAAGAGTAATTATGATGTCCATATTGATACGGTTGCAGTAAATTCACTTTTGATCCAGCAGCCGGTCAATAACGATTTCAGTGATGTGGAATGGATGGAACTTACGGACAAGATTGAGATGCTCAAAGACATTAAAGTCACCGCAGTCAATGGTCCCCATGCAACACTGGCCTATATGGGATATTTAAAGGGGTACAGTACGATTCCGGAATCTGAGGCTGATCCTGAGATCGCGGAAGTTGTGGAAGGAGTAGTAGAGGAGATTACGGCAGCCGTCATGAAGGAATATCCGATTACACCGGAGGAGCTGCACAACCTCGTTTATTTTGCACCGGCCAAGGGCGTGCTTCCAGATTCTATCTACCGGGTAGGATACGATCCGATCCGTAAATTATCAAAAGGAGACCGTCTGACAGGAGCCGCCGAGCTGTGCCTGAAACACGGCGTCAGTTTTGATTCGATCGCCAAAGCCATGGCGGCCGGATTCCAATATGCGGAGCCCAGGGACGCAAACGCACAGAAACTTCAGCAGGAGATTAAAAACATTGGAATTGAACAGGCCGTATCTGAATATACTGGTCTGGACGCAGACAGCCCGATTGCAAAACGTGTCATCGAATATTATCATCAGTCTGCAAGATAGAAGGCGGAGGAGCATATGGACGGATATAAAAAGATCAGACAGAATCTCGTACATCAGGGAAAAGTAGTGGGGTTTTATGAAGATGTCATTACACTGCCCAATGGCAATACTGTCACCTGGGACCTGGTAAAGCATCCGGGAGCCGCAGCAATTATTCCGGTCACGGAGGAAGGGAATATCCTGCTGGTCCGTCAATATAGAAATGCCCTGGACGCAATGACTTATGAGATACCGGCCGGAGGTATTGAGCGGGGGGAGAGCGGATACGACTGTGTAAAAAGGGAGATCGAGGAAGAGACAGGGTGCAGGGCAGAAAAGATTGAACCTCTGATCACGATTGTAACCGCCATTGGCTTCTGCGATGAAAAAATTCCAATCTTTGTAGGGACAGGACTTCATAAGACAGAGCAGAATCTGGACGAAGACGAGTTTATCGATGTATATGAATTTTCGCCTGAGAAAGTGAAGGACATGATCTTAAAAGGAGAGATTGTGGATGCCAAGACGATTTCCGGAATCATGACATATTTGAGTACGCTGTGAGGATGAAATACCGGGTGTCATAAAGAAAAAAGGTAGCACATATAATTTTATGTGCTACCTTTTTATATCCGCGGAGCAAATGATATCTGGGAGGGAATTTAGATGGAGCGGAAAAAATTTTTCATCGGTGTGTTCGTGCTGACCGGCCTTGTGCTGGGAAGCCTTTTTACAAATGCAGTGTATAAGGATTATCTGGAGTATGGGGGACAGATGGATTCCCTTGTCCTCAGCGGGAAAGGACTTTACATATCAGGCAGCAGCCTTCTGCCCTATATTTTATTTAAGAGGGGAAAGCAGTACGGCATTTTATTTCTGATCGGTTTTATTTTGAAGCCGGTGGTGCTTTTATACGGCGGACTTTTCTGTCTTTCTTTTTTTCTGGGTTCGATCCTGTCTCTGCAGGTAATGAATTTAGGGATCGCAGGTCTGCTGATTGTGATACTGAGCCTGTTTCCGCACTATATCTGTTACGGCGGTTCCATGTATCTTCTGTATCAGCGAAATGTAAGAGATGAAAAAAAAGAAGAAATAACCTTTGATACAGGTCATTCCTTCTTAAAAAAGTTTTCCATTCATCTGGAACTGATATTGCTGGTGCTGGGATGCTTTTTAGAGAGCTATGTCAATCCCGGAATCTTAAACATGTTCAGCCATCTTATAAAGTAATTCCTCTGTCTTTTCCCATCCAAGGCAGGGGTCTGTGATGGATTGGCCGTACACGCCGTTTCCGATCGGCTGGCTGCCGTCTTCGATATAGCTTTCGATCATGATGCCTTTGACGAGAGAATTGATCTCGGGGAGAAAGCTTCGGCTGTGGAGGACTTCCTGGACAATCCTTGGCTGCTGATCCCACTGTTTTCCTGAGTTGGAGTGGTTGGCATCCACAATGACGGCCGGGTTCGCAAGGCCGAATTTTTCATACATGTAAGCAACTCTTGCCAGATCTTCATAGTGGTAATTCGGTACATTGTTGCCGTGTTTGTTGACGGAGCCGCGGAGAATCGCATGGGTCAGAGGATTTCCGTCTGTATTTACTTCATAGCCGTTGGCGATGAAATTGTGGGAACTTTGTCCGGCGACGATAGAATTCATCATCACGGTGAGATCGCCTCCGGTTGGGTTTTTCATTCCTGCGGGAATGTCGAAACCGCTGACGGTCAGACGGTGCTGCTGATTTTCCACGGAACGGGCGCCTACGGCTACATAGGACAAAATGTCTTCCATGTAGGGCCAGTTTCCGGGATAAAGCATCTCATCAGCCGCAGGCATATGGAATGCTTCCAGAGCGTCGATGTGGAGTTTTCTCACGGAACGGAGACCTGCGGCCATATCCGGAGCTTTCTCAGGGTCCGGCTGGTGGACCATTCCCTTGTATCCGGCGCCGTTTGTTCTCGGTTTATTTGTATAGATCCTTGGGATCATCAGGAGCTTGTCGGAAACCTTTTCCTGAACGCCGGCCAGGCGTCCCAGATAGTCCATCACCGCTGTTTCGTTGTCGGCAGAGCAGGGACCAATGATTACGATGAATTTTTCCGATTCCCCGGTGAAGACCTTTTTGATTTCTTCATCTCTTGCCTTTTTTATCTGCCGTGCCTCTCCGCTCAAAGGAAATTCCTGCTGGAGTTCCTCAGGAGACGGCATTTTATTGATTCTATGCATACCCATAATCTTATCTCTCCTTTATTTCTCAATCTGTATGTAGACGGCTCATAAAGCCGATTGTTATAAGTTTACCAAATGTTCACAGTGCTGTAAAGAAGGAAAGGCAAAACGGTGTGTACCCGAAAAAATCCTGAAGATGCCTTTACAAACGGGAAAAATTTGTCTATAATAAACATAGTATAAAATTGCATATCGAAGTAGAGAATAATGATTCTCCAACTTCAGGGCAGAGTGAGACGTTTTAAAGCGTCAATTCTCGACTGGCGGTGATCCTTTTTTATAGAGCAGAAGGCAAGTCCGCGAACCGAAAGGCCGATTGAGTGTGAATCTCAAACCAACAGTATAGTCTGGATGAAAGAAGTAACCATGGACGGTATTTTTGTATCGTTCAGCACAGCCCTGTCTTTGGTGACAAGGGCATTTTTTATTTTGCAGGGTTGGATCAGACATCCCCCTCAGAATAAAAGAATTGTTAAATGGAGGAGAAAGAAAATGATGAATGAAACAGCAGCAGTGAGTAAAGTAAATGTAAGAAAGATCACGGTGACCGCCATGCTTGGAGCGCTGGCCGCAATTCTGATGTTTTTTGAATTCAGCGTGCCGTTTATCATGCCGGGATTCATTAAGATGGACTTTTCAGAACTTCCCGCTCTGATCGCCGCATTTTCCATGGGGCCGGTATCAGGCATCGCAGTGTGCTTCATTAAAAATATTGTAAATCTTCTGCACACTACGTCCGGCGGAGTAGGGGAGATTTCCAACTTCATTCTTGGAGTCTGCTTTGTACTTCCGGCAGGTCTGATCTACAAGAGAAACAAATCACAGAAAGGAGCACTGATCGGTGCCCTGACAGGTGCTGTCATAATGGCAGTGGTGAGTGTGTTTTCCAACTATTTTGTCGTCTATCCGGTCTATGAAAACTTCATGCCGATGGAAGCAATTATCGGAGCTTACCAGGCGATCAACCACAATGTCAGAAACTTATGGGATGCATTGATCTGGTTTAACATGCCGTTTACCTTCGTAAAAGGAATGTTCAGCGTTGTAATTACATTTTTGGTATATAAGAGGATATCTCCGATCTTAAAAGGAAAACATTAAGATTTAAGACAATTATCACAGAATATAATAAAACGTCAATCCGAACTTAAGGATTGACGTTTTTTGATGAATGTTTAATTTAATTTTTGTTTTGCATTATCTAAAAATGAATCTGCGGCCACGATATAGCGCTCGTGTGTGCCGATGCCGATCCGGCCTTTATTGTCCATAATTTCCGCCTGAAACTCTAATTTCTTCCGGTTGATCTCTGTCAGGTGACACTGGCAGGTGACTTGGCACCCTACGGGAGTGGCAGACACATGGGAAATGTTTAAATTGGTGCCGACTGTGGTCATGCCCTCATCCAGCTTTCCCTCTAATAATTTTACGGCAGCTCTTTCTACCAGGAGTGTCATGGCAGGTGTGGCATACACAGGAAGGCTTCCGCTCCCCCAGTGGGCGGCAGTCAGTTCGTCAGTAACCTCTTCTGACAGGGTGATCTTGTCTCCAATTTCAATCTTCATAAGTTGTCCTCTCTTGATTTATTCCGTATCGTTTTAGGATAGGTAACATTTCATACACTTAGTATAGCAAAATAAGATAAAAATGCTATAGTTTTTTAAGAATTTATTGTAATCTGTGTATGTCTGAAGACGGTTCATACAGTGTGAGGCTGTAAAAGTCCAGAAAAGGCTATGGTGTAAAGCCGGTAAATACGTTAAAATAGTTTTTGACGGATATAATATTAAAATTAAGGTGAGGAGGAATCTTATTGAAATTATACATGATGAGGCATGGAGAAACTTCATGGAATAAAATACGCAGAATTCAGGGACAGTCGGACATTGATTTGAATGAGGCAGGCAGAGAGGCGGCCAGGCTCACGAGTGAGGCTCTGAAAGATTTCAGATTCGACGCAGCCTATACGAGTCCGCTCAGCAGGGCCAGGGAGACAGGAGAGATCGTACTTGCGGGAAGAGATATCCCGCTCATCGAGGACGAACGCCTGAAAGAGGCCAATTTTGGACCGTATGAAGGGGCCGATCTGAATGAATTATACGAAAAAAAAGAACCCATTCTGGACTTTTTTGACCGTCCGCATAAGATGACGCTGATCGAGGGTGCGGAAACCCCGGCACAGGTCGTAGAGCGGTCGAAAATATTTCTGGAGGAATTTATTCTCCCGATGGAAAAAGAAGCAGAGAGTGTGATCTTATTTACACATGGGGCGTTTATTCACGGAATGCTGACAAACATGTATAAGAGAGATGTGAGAGATTTTTGGAAGGGGCCCAAGCTGAAGAATTGTTCCATTAGTACGGCAGAAGTAAAAGACGGCTGTTTCTGTGTGCTCAGTGAGGCAGAGGTCCTGTATTAAAATTCAGAAAGAGAAAGAAGCTAAAGGAGACATACAATGACGAAATATGAGTTTTTAAAGGAACTCCGGGAAGCGCTGGAGGGACAGGTGCCGATGAGTGAAATTGAGGATTCCATTTCCTATTACAGAGATTACTTCAGCCGCCAGGAGGCAGATGGAAGAAGCGAGCAGGAGATCTTGGAAGAACTCGGCAGCCCAAGGCTGATTGCAAAATCCATTATCGAGACAAAGGGCGGGGAGCAGATCTATTATGAAGATACCTATGAAGAGCAGGTGAATGAAGAGGAAGGTTCTCCGAAAGTTTTTGTGTTTGATTCTTTTCTGACGAAGATTGGATGTCTGGCAGCAGTGATCATTGTCATCATACTGATTGGAAGTATGTTCGCCGTAGCGCTGCGGTTTATCGGACCGATCATTATGATCCTCCTTCTTATTTATCTGATCAAAAATGTTTTCGGAAAGAGGTAAGGGCAGAAAATGAATATCATTCAGGAAGTAAACCAGGCCAGAGAGCAGATCGTAAAGTACAGGCAGGATCTTCACCGATGTCCGGAGATGGCTTTTGAAGAATATGAGACTACAGCCTATATCAAGCGGCAGCTGGATGCCATGGGGATATCCTATAAGCCGCTGTATCCCACCGGCATTGTGGCGGAGATCGGGAAGGGCAGGGAAGCTGCTGCACTAAGGGCCGATATTGATGCATTAAAAGTAGAAGAGGAGACAGGATGTTCTTTTGGGTCAGAACATCAGGGATATATGCATGCCTGCGGACATGACGGGCATGCAGCCATTCTTTTGGGCACAGCCGGTATTCTGAAAAAGCATGAAAAGGAATTATCAAAAAAAGTATTTCTTGTTTTCCAGCCAGCGGAGGAGACTGCCCAGGGAGCAAAACTGGTTCTGGAGTCAGGGCTTTTAGAAGACGTAAAAGAAATATTCGGACTCCATATTTTTTCCGGAATCGAAGCCGGGAAGATTTCTCTGGAGGCGGGGCCGAGAATGGCTGCCACGGACTGGTTTTCTATAGACATCAGAGGAAAATCCGGTCATGCCGGAAAACCGCATCTTTGTACAGATGCATCGGTAATCGCTGCGGCCACAGTCATGAACCTTCAGACGATCGTGAGCAGAAATACCGATCCTCTGGACTCGGCTGTAGTTACCGTGGGAAAGATGATCTCAGGTACAGCCAGGAATGTCATATCCGGCTCTGCCAGAATCGAGGGAACAGTCCGGACATTTTCGGAAGAGACTGAAAAAATGGTGAAGGAACGGGTCATCGAAATCGCCGTGGGAACAGCCGGTCAGCTGGGAGGAGAAGCGGCCGTAGATTATCCGCCGTCCAGCCATCCGCCTCTGGTCAACGGGAAACCGACGGTGGAGAGAGCCATGCGGGGAGCAGGAAAGATTTTTTCCGAGAAAGATTTTGTGCATGTGCCTCCGATGATGCTCGGAGAAGATTATTCCAACTATTTAAAGACGATTCCGGGAGCGTTTGCATTTGTGGGCGGGGGTAAAGATCAGTTTCCCAATCACCACAGCAGATTTGATATGGATGAAAAGGCACTGGAAAGCGGAGTGAAACTGATGCTTGCTTATGTCATGGAAGAGTAGGCGGTTTGCAGGGATGAGCGGTACAAAAAACGGCAGAATGTACAGTATTTCGTGCTAGACCGCAATTCACAAGTATGCTATAATCATAGCCAAAGAAAAAATAGGCCTCATTTACGGCCTTGCAGATTATAAACCAGGGAAAAGGCGGGTAATTATGAATTTAGTTTATCGTAGTACAAGAAACAGGGAAGAGACAGCATCTGCTTCTGAAGCGATCCTTAAGGGACTGACGAATGACGGAGGACTTTTTGTGCCGGATTCTATTCCAAAGCTTCAGGTTTCGGTAGAAGATTTGAAAGAAATGACTTATCAGGACATTGCGTATGCGGTTATGAAGGAATTTCTCACAGATTTTACAGAGGAAGAGTTAAAAACCTGTATTGCCAATGCTTATGATAGTAAGTTTGACACAGAGGAGATCGCCCCGATCGTAAAAGCAGGGGACGTATACTATCTTGAGCTGTTCCACGGCTCCACCATCGCATTCAAGGATATGGCTCTCTCCATTCTCCCGTATCTTTTAGTTACTTCCGCAAAGAAGAATCATGTGGAAAATGAAATTGTGATCCTGACAGCCACTTCCGGAGATACGGGCAAAGCTGCTCTGGCCGGTTTTGCAGACGTGCCGGGAACGAAAATCATTGTCTTTTACCCGAAATCCGGGGTCAGCCCGATTCAGGAAAAGCAAATGCTGACTCAGAAGGGTGAAAACACTTACGTTATCGGCATCAAAGGTAATTTTGACGATGCCCAGACCGGAGTGAAAAAGATGTTCTCCAACAGGGAACTGGCCGCAGTGATGGATGGGAACGGATATCAGTTTTCATCTGCAAACTCAATCAACATCGGACGTCTGGTTCCTCAGATCGTATATTACGTAAAAGCCTACGCGGATCTGGTGAAAAAGGGTGCAGTAAAGGCAGGAGGTCCGATGAATGTCGTAGTGCCTACCGGAAACTTTGGAAATATTCTGGCAGCGTTTTATGCAAAACAGATGGGAATTCCGATCGGAAAGTTTGTCTGTGCGTCCAATGAAAATAAAGTTTTGTTTGATTTCTTCCAGACCGGAGAATATGACAGAAAGCGTGAGTTTGTTGTGACATCATCTCCTTCTATGGACATTTTGATTTCCAGCAATCTGGAGCGTTTGATTTACAGAATTACAGGAAATGATGCCGAACAGTGTGCGAAGTTTATGAATGCCCTGACAGAAGACGGTGCATATGAGATCACACAGGAGATGAGAGACCAGCTCACAGAGTTCTTCGGGGCCTATGCCACAGAAGAAGAGACTATGGAGAAGATCAGACAGGTCTATGAGTCAGAACATTATGTACTGGATACCCATACGGCAGTGGCATCCGTGGCATATGACAAATATGTGAAAGACAGCGGTGATAAGACACCGGCAGTCATAGCCTCCACCGCAAGCCCGTATAAGTTTACCAGAAGCGTAATGAATGCCATCGATCCAAAATATGATGTAAAGTCTGATTTTGAACTAGTGGATGAGTTACATAGAATTTCCGGTGTGGCTGTTCCGAATGCCATCGAGGAGATCAGGACGGCTCCGATCCTCCACGACACAGTCTGTGAGACGGCGGCTATGGAAGAAGAAGTGAAAAAAATCCTGAATATTTAAGATAAAGATGATTAAAATACGGCAGAGTTAAATTCTCTGCCGTATTTTTTGTCACAAAAAAGTATTTTTGTAGTCTAATACAGCAGGAGGTAAAATTTATGGATAAGATAACAAATCAACAACTTGAACTGCTTATCGGCAGAGCCGTAGACGGAGACAAAAAATCTCTGGAAACAGTGATCATGAGCGTACAGGACCTGATCTTCAATCTTTCTCTCAGGATGCTTGGGACTTTCGCGGATGCAGAGGATGCGTCACAGGACATCATAGTGAAAGTCATCACCCACTTGTCATCGTTCAGAAAAGAGAGTGCTTTTTCTACATGGGTCTACAGGATAGCGGTAAATCATTTGAAAGATTACAAAAAACATATGTTTGTCAACAGTCCTCTGAGCCTGGAGTTTTACGGGGATGATATTGAAAATGCTCAGATCCGCGATATTCCTGATCTGACACAGAATGTGGAGAAATCTATTTTAGAAGAGGAACTGAAAATGTCATGTACCAATGTGCTGCTGCAGTGTCTGGACAGCGAGAGCAGATGTATTTTTATTCTGGGGACAATGTTTAAACTGGACAGCCGTATCGCAGGTGATATCCTTGGCCTGACACCGGAAGCATACCGAAAGAGACTTTCCAGGATACGCAGCAAAGTGGCAGATTTCCTCGATCACTACTGCGGCGAATTTGGACGGGGGACATGCAGGTGCAGAGACAGGCTCAACTATGCCATAAAGAATCACCGTCTGGACCCGGGCAGGCTTCAATATACGGCGGCAGATGAAATTTCAGAGCAGACAATGTTTCATGTAAAGGATGCTATGGAAGATATTGACGACTTGTCAATGAAGTTTTCTTTCTGCAAATCCTATGGATCACCGGAGAAAATGAAACAGTTTATCAGGGAGTTTCTGGATTCTGCTTCGTTTTCTGTCGTGAAAGAATCGTGAGGAGGTATTAGATATGAATATGGAACTGATTTTAAATTATTTATCGGAACTCAGCCGGAATAATAACCGGGAGTGGTATCATGAGCATAAAGAAGAGTACCGAGAGGCCAATGCTGAATTTGAGTCGCTTATTCAGGAGCTGATTTTGAGAATCGGGGAAAATGACAGCAGCATCCTTGGGAATATTCCTAAAAAACTCACATTCAAACTGGTCAGGGACACTAGGTTCAGCCGTGATAAGTCTCCGTATAATCCCTGTTTCCGCGCTCACATTTCATCAAGAGGCAAACTGCCGGTTCCCGTCGGATATTATATTATGATCCGGCCGGGGGATCAGTCTTTTTTAGGCGGAGGTTTATTTGCGGATATGTTTAAAGACGCTACAAGGATGGTGAGGGATTATCTCTCAAAACATCCTGAGGAGTGGGAACAAATCATCGGGTCTGATGAGTTTCAGAGCTGTTTTGCTGTAAAGGGCACGGCGCTGAAAAATGTGCCTGCAGGCTATGATAAGGATCATCCGCAGGCCGAATATCTGAAGAATAAAAGCTGGTATCTGGAATATTTCATAAAAGACGAGGAACTCCTGAATGAGGAACAATTTTTGGACAGAGCAGTGGACGTTTTTCGTAAGATGAAACCGTTTAATGATTATCTGAACAAAGCTTTGGAAGGCTTTGAAATGCCCCAGAGATAAAATTACAATGGGTGGACACGCTTCGCGTGTTAAGGTATAATTTAAGAAAAAGTATGTGAGGAGACGGTGAATTATGCCAAAGGATTTATTTGATAAGATCGAGCAGACCATAACGACTACTGGGAAAGCAGCGGCGAAAAAAGCAAGGGAAGTAGCGGATACGGCAAAGATTAAAAATGACATCCGAGTTGCAAAGCGTGAATTAAATGATTTGTATGAGCAGGTTGGACGGCAGTATTTTGAGTCTCATATGGATTATCCGGAAGCGGAATATATTGATCTGTTTAATCTGATCGAAAAGATCCGGGGAGATATCAAAGTCATGGAAGCAGACCTTGAGATGGTCAGAGAAGAAGAATCGTAAGAGTGTGATTAGTAAAATATAAAAGCCGGCAGGATTAAACTTCCTGCCGGCTTTTTAGTATAGTGTGATCAGAGATTTGTTTTTCTTTCCATGAGATATCTTGTCAGGAAGAAGCAGACGAAAATCTCTATGATGCTGCCGATGATCATCATAGGCATCAGATAGTAGCAGAATTCCTCAAGTCCGGTAAAATTCATGAAGTTCGGGAAGATGGACGAGAAGATGTTGGTCACAAGTGAAAGCGCCGCAGTTGCAAGGAAATAAGTTCCTATGGATGCTCCCAGACGATGATTCGGCAAAAGACCTCCGATAGTAATACAAAGGTAAATAAACAATGGTGATGATATGGCATTCAATATCAATGCAGACAAAGTCTCGGTGATAAATAAAAATCTGATTCCCGGGTCAATCTTGTTAAATTCCTGGAATGAAAGGGACAGCACCTGACAGAAATCAGTCCAGTATGGCGTACCTGCCAGGAAAATAAAAATAGAGAACATGAAGGCGACGGAGGAGATTACAACCCAGAAGATACTGATCAGAAGTTTGCTCAGGATCTGGAGGTTGACGGAAACAGGAAGCGTAAAGCTTAAGTATCCCTCATCGGTATAAAAGTTCTTATAAAACCGGTAAAAAGATATAATAAAGCACATGAGGAACAGAGCGATCACGGCCACCACATAAATGGTTACAATAAAAATGCTGAAAGTCATGCGCAGCGGATCATTGCCGAACCCGATCATAATCATAAACAGTTTAAATAACAGTGTGATCCCGCCGAATGTTGCGAGCAGAGGCACAAAATACCGGGCGGTGGCTTTCAATTCATATTTCAGTAGTTTTCCTAGCATTTGAATACCTCCCTGAATAACTGGTCCACAGATTTTTGTTTCTCTTCCCGGATCTGGTCGACGGTTGCAGACAGAGTGATCTTTCCGTTCTGCAAAAACAGGACGTCGTCCAGGACGGTTTCGATGTCGCTGATCAGATGGGTGGAAATGATCAGGCTGGCATCCGGATTGTAGTTTGAAATAATCGTTTTCAAAATATAATCACGGGCAGCAGGATCTACACCGGCAATCGGCTCATCCAGAAGATATAATTTTGCATTCCGGCTCATGACTAAGATGAGCTGTACTTTTTCTTTTGTTCCCTTAGACAATGTTTTCAGGCGCTTATTTTCGTCAATACCAAGATCCTTCAGCATATAGAGCGCCTTTTCTTTGTTGAAGTCTTTATAAAAATCATCAAAGTAGGTAAATACTTCATGGATTTTCATCCACTCCGGAAGATACATCCGGTCCGGGAGATAGGAAATGTGTTCCCGGGAATGGATGCCCAGGGGCTGACTGTCAAACAGGATCTCTCCTTCGGTTGCTGTCAGCAGGCCGTTGATCAGCTTGATCAGTGTGCTCTTGCCGCTTCCGTTGGGGCCTAAAAGACCAATAATACGTCCGGAGGGAATTTTTAAGTTGAGTCTGTCTAAGGCTAAAAAACCTGAGTAGACCTTAGAAAGATTATTACATTCAAGAATATAATTCATATACATACCTCTCATTGCTATCTTATTAGTTTGATAATGTCTTCTTTTTTCAGACCATATCGTTCCATCTTCTTCAGGAACTCCGCAATTTCCTTTTCGGCAATCGAAGCCTGCAGTGACTGGATCAGCTGCTCATCTTCGGTGACAAAGCGTCCGCTGGTCCTCTGGGAATAGAGCAGGCCGCTGCGCTCCAGTTCGGACAGTGCTTTCTGCATTGTATTCGGATTCACAGAAGCACAGGCCGCCAGATCCCGGACGGAAGGCAGCTTTCCTCCGAGAGGATAGACACCGGAAAGGATGTCGCCTTGAATATGTTCCATCAGCTGAAGATAAATCGGCCGGTCATCAGATAATTCCCATGCCATAATAAACCTCGCTTTCTTGTATTAAGTATCTAGTACAATGGTATAATAAACCGGAAAAAAAGTCAATTAGTTTTTAAAAATAAATTGACTGGTGCTGGAAAAATATGTATAATGAGATTAATAAATGGAAATAAAAGGAGGATTTACATTATGTTTCAAATTGTAGATATGACAGATATGGGCAATGGCCGGGATTCCAATCAAGATTCTTATCTCTTGAAAGAAGAGGAGATCTGCGGACAGCAGATACTGATGGCGGCTATGTGCGACGGTATGGGAGGACTCAGCAGAGGAGAGATCGCAAGCGGTTATATTGTAGGTTCGCTGGACCGATGGTTTACCCACACACTCCCGGTCCTCCTCAAACAAAAGATGAAGATTATGAGGATTCAAAAGGAACTGGTGGCTGCCATCAAGAAGATCAATCACCGGCTGATCCTTTTGAGCCGGGAATACGGGGACACCATGGGGAGTACTCTGACGCTTCTTTTTGCGGCAGACCGCCGTTTTTTTGTTCTGAACATCGGTGACTCCAGAGCCTACTGGTTTGACCGGGAACAGAAGTATGTCACCAGGGATCATACCCTGGTCCAGGAAGAAGTCAGCCGCGGACTGCTGACCATAGAGGAAGCAAGGACAGATGCCAGAAAACATATTCTGATGCAGTGTATTGGCGTTACAAAGGAGATCACCATTGACTGTTACAACGGGAAAATTAAGCCGGGGATGGAATTTCTGCTCTGTACAGACGGTTTCTACGGCATGCTTAGGGAGGAGGAGATTTACGAAGTGGAAGCATCCAAAGATGAGATGAAACGATGGGTGAGAGAGTGCTTTGACAAAGTAAAAGAAAGAGGGGAACTGGACAACTTATCATGCATTGTCGTAAAAGTTTCCTGACATGGACAGAGATTGTGCAGGAAACTGTATACTTTTAAAGCAGTTGGGGAGGGGAGGACAGGGAGAGATCTATTTAGCCTGGGATGAAGAGAAATCAAGCTACACAGCGGTTAAAAGGTTTGAAAGCCGGCTCTTGGAAGGGATCAGGGAAGCGCGTATACTGGAGTCATTATGTCATCCGGGGATACCGAAGTATCTTGGACGGAGATTGGAAGACGGACACTTAGATCTTTTTATGGAATATATTCCGGGCATCTCAGTAAAAGAGTATATCAGGCTTCATGAGAAGATCCCCGAACGCCGGACAGCTGTATGGGGCATACAGCTGCTGGATATTTTAGACTATCTTCATAGGAGATCTCCGCCGGTGATCCACTGCGATATTAAACCATCCAATCTGATAATCACGAGGAGAGGCAGGCTCTTTCTGATCGACTATGGCACGGCAGTTCTGGGGAAGGACGGGAATCAAAAGCTGGGGACCTGCGGATATGCTGCACCGGAGCAGATGGACGGACTCGGATATGCAGATGAACAGAGTGATATTTACAGTTTTGGCATGACCCTATATCACATGGTTACAGGGCATCACCCTGGTAAAAAACCATGGGAAGATGATAAAAACTATGGGTTTTCCAGGGGATTTGCGAGAGTATTGAAAAAGTGTATACGAACGGACAAGGAAGACCGTTATCAGACAGTATCAGAAGTGAGACGCGGGCTTAAGAGAGTTTTAAGAAAGCGGGCCGCTGTCTGGGCTGGGGCAGCAGTTTCTTTGATTCTTGCGGCAGGCGTTTGCTGGAAGTCCGGATACAAAAAAGAGCAGCCTGCATATGCTGTGCTGCTAGCTAAAGCCGAAGAAGAACGGTCAAAGGCGGGGAGCAGATTTTCGATGAAAGCAGTTCGATATTATGAGCTGGCGGTGGATCGGGAACCGGATCAGGCAGCCGCATATGAGCGGCTGCTGAGATACTATCAGTCTGCAGGGAGAGAAAAAGAAGGCCTTACAGTTCTGGCAGAGTATGTGGAGTCTAAAGATTTTGACGCTGTGGGGAAGGACAAACTTTTATTCAGAATGGGTCTTTTATATCTCCAGGGAAAAGAGGGAAAGGGAGGATTCCCGCCGGACCCGGTTTTGGCATACCGGTATCTGGCGATGCAGGAGCATCCCACAGACACCCAAAAAGATTATACAGAACTTGCGGGGATTTTATCAGGAAAGAGCTGTCAGGGAGACAGGCTGTGGAGAATTCTGGACCGGTGCGGGCAAAAAACAGAAGATTTTCAGCAGGCTTACCTTTTATTTCAGATTTGCCGGCAAAAGGAGCAGGAATTAAAGAAGTACGGAGATGCTGAGAAAAAGCAGGAGGAACTGGCGGATCTCATGGAAAAACTGTCTGAGAACAATGATGAAAAGAGGACTGCACTGTACGAAAAAGCGGCATTTTATGAGCGTATGATAGACAGCCGCGGTCTTGAGCCATGGATAGAGGCCGCGGATCGGTACACAGATATGCTGGACCGGGAGAAGGAAAAGGCAGAGCTGCAGCTGAAAAAGGCCGGACTGCTCGCCGTATATGGCAGAAAAAAGAGTGCGGAGGAAGTGCACCGGGCAGTGATCAGACAGTATTCAGGATGGCCTGAGGGATATATAGCATATGGTTTTTATCTTGCAAAAGCAGGAAAGAGGGATATGGCACAGGATATGTACCGCAGGGCAAAGGGGCTCGGTGCAGGAGAGGGTACGGAACTTCAGAAACTAGGGGCTGTTTTGGGGGAGGGAAATGATTAGATGCTGAATCGAAAAAAGATAGCAGGACTGTTTATGATCGTGTTTGCTGCGGCGGGATACACGGTTTTTGGCGAAGAAAAAGAGGAATCTTTTTTGAGGGCGGAGTTCGCGGATGGAGAGCAGGAAACTTATACAGCAAAGGAGCGGGAACTAAAAATTACTCTGCTGAAGGAAGGAGCAGACAGGGACAAAGTAATCTGCCGCGCCGAAGGGAACGATGGTAAAGAAAAGTGGGATGCAGGAAATATAACTTGGCTGTCAGAAAAAGAGGGCAGGGTTATCTTTCGGAGGGAGGGCTGGTACAGAGTCAGTGTGGAATATGATGGTGAATCCAGTATGCTTCAGGAATTTTGTCTGGAAACAACAAAACCGGAGGAGCCGGAGGCGGATACGGGTTCCTATATGCAGGGCAAATGGACAAACCGCCCTGTGCATATAAATTTGTCTCAGGGAAGCTCTTTTTCAGGACGATCCGGCTTTGAATACCTGGAATCAGAACAGGGAGAGTGGAAAGCAGCTGAGGGAGACAGTATTACAGTTAAGACAAACGGGATGCACAGATACAAAGTGCGCGCGGTTTCCAAGGCAGGGAACCGGAGTGCCGCTGCCAATGTCTTTGTGAAGTTCTGGGATAAACAGCCCGGGAAACCAAAGGTAAACTGCCCCGGCTCCGCGGATGGAGAGTGGCACAAAAAAGAGGTGAGGATCTGTGCAGAGAAAAGGAAGAAAAAGGGTCCCAGACTAAAAACCTTTATCACAGCAAAGGATTTGGATACGGGGAGGAAAAAAACTATTGAAGAAAACAGTCTTTTGCTTTCTGAAGAAGGGAAATACCAGATCCGAGTGGTTCAGAAGGATGAGGCAGGAAATATCTCAAAGCAAGAATGGAAAAAGAATATTTATATAGACGGCAGTAAGCCCCTGATCAGCCTGGAAGGAAAAACGGTGAATCGATATGAGAAGGATGGCTGCAAACTCAAGGTGACCATAAAAGATTCCTATCTGGATGCAGAGAGCATACGGTGGCAGACTACGGGGAAAGTTGTGAATCAAACAGTAAAAGAAGGAGTGCTGAAAGCAGATATATATTTTGAAAAAGAAGGGGAGCAAAAGCTGTCAGTCTCATGCCGGGATCAGGCCGGAAATTCCGCAGAGGCTTCTGTTGGGCATTTTTTCATAGATAAAACGAAACCAAAACTTAAAGTCACAGGGATCAGTTCTCTCGGAATCTATAACTCTGCGTCGGAGGCCAAAGTGATCTGTACGGATGATACTCCCACGGAAGTTTCCCTGTATTTAAACGGAAAATTATTAAAGAGAGAGAATGTAAAGCCGGGAGATAACAAGAAATCAGCATACCCGGTGCTGTCAGAAGACGGATACTATTGTGCTGAAATCCGGGCCAGAGACAGTGCCGGAAATAAGGCATCAGAAAAAGTTTTCTTTACGGTCAGCTGCAAGGGGACACAGATTGCACCGGCCGGAAATACCGTGTATAAAAGTGGTTCAAAGAAGGATCAGGGATCATTTGGATTCCGGATGAAAAATGTAGTGCCTTCTTATGTGACAGAATTTATTGTGAATGGCCGGACCGTACCTTATGAGAGAGAGGGAGATTATATCTATGTGAGTAATAAATATTTAAAGAACGGTTCAAACAAGGTGAAAGTGAAGACAAAGGATATGACCGGCCATGTCAGTACACTGGAGAAGCCGCTGGATTTTTACTATGATGCGGAACCTCCCGTGATCCTCATATCCGGGGTTAGAAACGGAAATACTTATCGGGAGAAAAAACTGATCCAGGTAAAAGTTCAGGATGACCTGGACCGGATAACCGGTTTATGGATGGACGGCAGGAAGATAAGGTTTTCAGACGGACAAACGGTGATCCGGTGCGGCACTGACGGAAAACACAGGCTAAAGGCTGAGGCTGTGGGAAAGTCGGGGCTTAAGTCCGACCGAACAGTGGAGTTTCAGATCAGTACGAAACAGAGAGGACA
Organism: Anaerostipes sp. AF04-45; assembly: GCF_003461725.1. NCBI lineage: Bacteria > Bacillati > Bacillota > Clostridia > Lachnospirales > Lachnospiraceae > Anaerostipes > Anaerostipes sp. AF04-45. Next base: position 58,188 of record NZ_QTXQ01000005.1, on the reverse strand, counting down.
ATCAAAACGTCCATTTGGGTTTGTGATTTCCGGGATCTATTACTTCACTGCGGTTTATCTCATATTTTTCTTTTTCCGAAGCCGAAAATCATAAGAAACAAGTTAAAATCTTCTTTATTCTGTGTTATAATTAGGCTTAATGCAGAGGTTTCGTGAAAGGAGATTTAAAAATGGCAGAAGAAATGAAAGAAACAATGGAACAGTATGAGAATGAATTGGAAGCATCCTTCCGTAAGATGGATGAGGGAGATATAGTTGAGGGTGATGTCCTGAGCGTCAGCGACGAAGAGGCAGTCATCGATTTAAAATATTATGCTCAGGGTATCCTGAAAGCTTCTGAATACAGTGATGATCCAAATGTTACTTTGACAGAAGCTCTTAATGAGGGAGACCGGGTAAAGGCCAAGGTTATTTCTGTAGATGACGGTGAGGGGAATATTATGTTGTCTAAAAGGGAAGCCAATCAGGTTCTGGCCTGGGACCGCCTCCAGAAGCTTATGGAAGAGGAGACGGTTCTCAGTCTCACTGTTGGCGGAGTTGTCAACGGAGGAGTGATTGTATATGTAGAAGGAATCCGTGGGTTTATCCCGGCTTCCCAGCTTTCCTTAAACTATGTGGAAGACCTGAACACATGGCTCAAAAAAGAAGTGGAGGCCAAGATCATTACCGTAGATGAGAGCAGGAATAAACTTGTACTCTCAGCCAAAGAAGTGGAAAAGGCAAAAGCTCAGGAAGAGCTGAACCACAAGATGGCGATGATGCGTCCCGGCATGGTGCTGGAAGGCACTGTCGAAAATATCATGCCGTATGGTGCGTTTGTGGATCTTGGCGATGGACTCAGCGGCTTGATCCATATATCACAGTTCAGCGAAAAAAGAATAAAAAGCCCGAAAGAAATGGTAGAAGAAGGACAGAAGGTCAAAGTAAAAGTTTTAAAAATTGCCGACAACAAGATCAGTCTCAGCATGAAGGCACTGGAGGAATCCAGAGAAGCTGAAAAAGTCGAGACCGGGATCGAATATAAAGAAGAGGAAAAGGCACAGACCAGCCTTGGAGACTTACTGGCAAATCTTAAGTTATAATCAGAGAGGAATCAAAAGATGGCAGGTTCAAGCATTGGCACATTATTCAGAATTACAACGTGGGGGGAGACCCATGGAGAGGGGCTTGGAGTCGTCGTAGATGGATGCCCGGCCGGACTTCCTATTTCAAAAGAGGATATTCAGCAGTATTTAAACCGCAGAAAACCGGGACAGTCAAAATATACGACACCCCGGAAAGAGGATGATCAGGCAGAGATCCTGTCCGGAGTTTTTGAAGGAAAAACAACCGGAACTCCCATTTCTATGGCAGTCTATAACAAGAACCAGAGATCCAGAGATTACAGCCAGATCAGAGATGTTTACCGGCCCGGACATGCGGATTATACTTATGATGCCAAATACGGAATCAGGGATTACAGAGGCGGGGGAAGGTCTTCCGGCAGAGAGACCATCGGCCGTGTGGCTGCCGGAGCAGTGGCTGTCAAGCTGTTAAAGGAACTTGGAATTACGGTAACGGCATATGCAAAAGAGATTGGCGGCATTACGGCAGACGAGAAGCGATTTGATCTGGAAGAGATTTTTCGGAATCCGTTTTACATGCCCGACAGAGAAGCAGCACTGAAAGTGCAGGAATATGCGGACCGCATGATGAGAGAACAGGATTCTATGGGCGGGATTATCGAGTGCACCGTACAAGGGTTAAAGCCTGGCATTGGTGATCCGGTGTTTGAAAAGCTGGATGCCAATCTGGCCAAGGCGGTGCTTTCGATCGGTGCCGTAAAGGGATTTGAGATTGGTGATGGTTTTGCGGCTGCTTCCTCCTGCGGATCACAGAATAATGACGCTTATGAATATCGGGAAGGCGGATTTGTAAAAAAGACAAATCACTCAGGAGGAGTTCTGGGAGGCATCAGTGACGGCAGCCCTCTCGTGTTCCGGGCAGCAGTCAAGCCGACTCCGTCTATCGCCAAGGTTCAGTCCACAGCAGGAAAAGACGGGAAAGATTTCGACCTTTCCATCGGGGGAAGACATGATCCGATGATTGTTCCGAGAGCTGTGGTAGTGGTTGAATCCATGGCGGCGGTCACGATTGCAGACGGGCTGCTTATGAATCTGAGTGCCAGTATGGACTCTGTAAAAAAAATATACGGGTAATGGTGAATATATGTATCAGTTAATAAAAAAAGACGGTAAAGCAAAAAGAGGGCGGTTTACAACTGTCCATGGGACGATAGAGACCCCGGTTTTTATGAATGTGGGTACAGTGGCTGCGATTAAGGGTGCGGTGAGCACAGATGACTTAAAAGAGATCAGAACCCAGGTGGAGCTTTCCAACACCTATCATCTCCATGTGAGGCCGGGGGACCGGCTGATCAAGGAATTCGGGGGCCTTCATAAGTTTATGAACTGGGACCGCCCGATCCTTACAGATTCGGGGGGATTTCAGGTCTTTTCCCTGGCCAAGCTGCGTAAGATAAAGGAGGAAGGTGTTTCTTTTTCTTCTCATATCGACGGGCGAAAGATTTTTATGGGACCTGAGGAGAGTATGCAGATCCAGTCTAATCTGGGATCTACTATTGCTATGGCTTTCGACGAGTGTCCGCCCCATCCTGCGGAGAGAAAGTACATGCAGGATTCTGTGGACCGTACGACCAGATGGCTGTACCGCTGTAAAAAAGAGATGGACCGTCTGAACCGTCTGCCGGATACGGTGAATCCGCATCAGATGCTGTTTGGAATCAATCAGGGGGGAACTTATGAGGACATCCGTATCTCTCATGCAAAAGAGATTTCCAGGCTTGACCTTGACGGCTATGCACTGGGAGGTCTGGCGGTAGGGGAATCCCACGAAGAGATGTACCGTATTCTGGATGAAACCGTCCCGTATCTTCCGGAAGCAAAACCTACTTATCTGATGGGAGTAGGCACTCCCGCCAATATTTTGGAAGCGGTGGACCGGGGAGTAGACTTTTTTGACTGTGTTTACCCGACAAGAAACGGCAGGCATGGACATGTCTATACCAACCACGGCAAGATGAACTTGTTCAATAAAAAGTATGAGCTGGATCACAGGCCTATAGAAGAAGGCTGCCAGTGTCCGGCGTGCAGAAGTTACAGCAGGGCTTATATCAGACATCTGCTCAAGGCAAAAGAAATGCTGGGTATGAGACTGTGTGTCTTGCATAACTTATATTTTTATAATACAATGATGGAAGAGATCCGGGATGCTATTGAACAGGGGCAGTACAGAGAGTACAAAGAGAGAAAGCTTTCCGGTATGGAAAATAAGTGATCAGGATTCAAGAAATTGAATTTGATATATTATTATTCTAAATGGAGGAAAAGAACAAATGCAATCACAATTTAGTATGATTCTGTGGCTCATTATTGTGTTCGGAGGTATGTATTTCTTACTGATCCGTCCGCAGAAGAAAAAAGACCAGCAGATGAAGGAATTAGCGGCTTCTCTGGAAGTTGGGGACAGTGTACTTACCATCAGTGGTTTCTATGGTGTGGTCGTGGATGCCGTAGATGACAAAACGATCGTTGTAGAATTCGGAAATGACAAACATTGCCGTATTCCTATGGAACGTGCTGCTATTTCTCAGGTTGAGAAACCGAATCAGGGAACAAAAGAAGATTAATATTGGGGGACGGCGCTTTTTTGCGCCGTCTTTTCTGTACCAAAGAGGACGGCTTTAAGAAGGAATGACTCAAAAGACATTGGTTATGAAATGCATCCAGGAGGATTGATCATGGACAGGACATCGTTTCCCTACTATTATGATATCGTTGGCAGCTTTTTGCGCACAGAGACATTGAAAGCTGCTAAAAGACAGTACAAACAAGGTGATATGAGTGCCGTAAGATTAAAGAGAATTGAAAATCAGGCGGTCAGGGAACTGGTCAGAAAACAGAAGGAAGCGGGGCTTAAGGCGGTTACCGACGGAGAACTGCGCAGAAGATGGTGGCATCTGGATTTTCTCTGGTATTTGAACGGAATCGAGAGAAAGAAATATAAACGGAGACCGGACATTTTCAGGGAAGAAGAGACGGAGCCGGAGACGCTCGCAGTCTGCGGCAGGATCAGCTTCGGCAATCATCCGTTTTTAAACCATTTCCGGTTTCTAAAGTCAATTTCCGGGGATGCGGCGGCTAAGATGACGATTCCGTCACCGGCGATGCTCCATTTAATCTGCTGTGTACATCCTGAGTCATACCAGCCAATTCCAATTTACAGGAATGAGAAAGTTTTGTTTGAAGATATCATCAGGAGTTACCAGAAAGCTCTGAGGGCTTTTTACAATGCAGGCTGCAGATACCTTCAGTTTGACGATGTCTCATGGGGAGAATTTTGTTCCTGGGAACGGAGGGAGGTTTACCGAAGCAGGGGGATTGACACAGAGAAACTGTCAGAGCGTTATGTCTGGCTGATCAATCAGGTGCTGAGGGTAAAACCGGAGGATATGACGGTGACGCTTCATGTCTGCCGGGGAAATTTTTATTCTGCCCGTATGATATCAGGAAGCTATGAGGCAGTGGCAGAGCAGTTATTCGGTCATTGTCTTGTGGACGGATTTTTTCTGGAATATAATGACAGCGGACAGTCAGGGGATTTCAGGCCTCTCAGATACATAAAGAATCAAAAGGTTGCACTTGGATTAATATCTGTCAGGTCTCCTGTGATGGAGAAGGATGATGTAATTCAAAAGAAAATTCTGCAGGCATCGTCTTATGTTCCGCTGACTCAGCTTTGCTTAAGTCCGCAGTGCGGGTTTGCATCAGAAGAACAGCAGAGGTTTTTGACAGATGAACAGCAGTGGGAAAAGATCAGGAATATGAAGAGAATTGCGGAGGAAGTATGGAAGATACCGGCAGGGGCTTAAAGCCCGCTGCCGGCGGTAAAAGATTATGCCAGGGCTCCGCCCAGGGTTCCTCCGGCTGCGCACAGAAGCATTGCGGTGATGCGCTCTCCGCTCATCAGTGCCTGGTTTTGATCCAGGAGAAGGGAGATCAGAAAGAGTACGGCAAAGTACAGAAGGCCCACGGCCAGGCCCCAGAGAAATTTTCTCTTTCCCATTTGTTTGCCGATGATAAACCCTGCAAATACAGACGCAGCCACATAGGTAAAGGTTACGCCAAGGTTTGCGACTTTTGTGCTGACTTCGGTCTGATACATAATAAAAGCCAGAATACATAGAATAATTCCTGTCAATATGTAGGAGAAGATTAAGCTTTTTAAGATTGAAATACCGATATTTTTATTTTCCATGGGATGCCTCCTTTTAGTAAGATTTTATGCAGGAGAGGGTCATTCTATGACACATAGGGAGAAAGGACAGACGATGATTGACTTACATTTGCACTCGGATGCCTCGGACGGTACACTGAAACCGGCAGAGGTGCTGCGTGCAGCAAAAGAAAAGGGACTTTATGCGTTCGCACTCACTGATCACGATACAGTCGCAGGAATTCCGCCGATCCTTCATTCGGGAGAACTTACAGGCATTCATTTTATGCCGGGAATTGAGCTTTCATGTGAGGCGGAAAAACACGAGATTCACATACTGGGCTATCATATTGATATCTGTAATCAGAACTTACTAAACACACTGGAGGGACTGCGGAGAGGAAGAAGGCAGAGAAATCTTTCTATGATTGAAAAGTTTCGTGAGGACGGGATACCAATGACGCTTGAAAAACTTCTGCACGGCAACGAACAGACCGTGATCACCAGGGCACATTTTGCAAGAGTGCTGATCGAGGAAGGATACTGTGCCAATAAGGAGCAGGCATTTAAAAAGTATGTAGGAGACGGATGCAGATATTATATTCCGAAGCCTTATTTTGCGCCCGCGGATGCGGTCAGGCTGATCAAAGATGCAGGAGGTACTGCGGTACTGGCGCATCCGTTCCAATATCATCTTTCCAACGCGGAGTTAGAGGAGCTGATCAGGGAGCTGATCTCTTTCGGGCTGGGGGGAATTGAAGTCTATCACTCATCCCATCATCACGGACAGACGGTGAAACTCAGGCAGTGGTGCAGGAAATATGGGATGCTGGCCACAGGAGGCTCGGACTTTCACGGCAGCAATAAACCGGACATTGAGATCGGGACGGGACGGGGCAGTTTAAAGGTCCCGGATCACCTCTACGATGAACTGAAGAACTTATTGTAATTCCGAAATGAATATGATATAATGGGCAAGTTAAAAAGGGAATAAGAGAGATTCATATTGAAGGAGGAACTTGGCATGAAGCACATTAAGACTCTAACGAATAAAACATTGCAGAACACAGTAAAGAAAGGCGGATGCGGTGAGTGCCAGACATCCTGTCAGTCAGCATGCAAGACATCCTGCACCGTAGGAAACCAGAGCTGCGAACACAGCAAATAACCCACGGCGGGAAAGAGCAGAAGAATGAGAGGCGGTTCCTTTTTGAACCGTCTCTTTTCGTTAAGGACAGATAAAGGAGAAGAAGCAGCGTGGTTTACCAATACAAAAATAACGGATATAATATGGTGCTGGATGTGGAAAGCGGATCAGTCCACGTCGTGGATGATCTGAGCTATGACGTCATCGGACTTTACGGCACCCGCACTTTAAAGGAAATACAAGAAGAGCTTTCCGGATACGAAGCCGGGGAGATCGAGGAAGTCTATGAGGAAATCAGGCGTCTGGAGAGCGAAGGAGCACTCTTTACAAAGGACGAGTATGAGGATTACATAACGGAGTTCAAAAGGCGTCCAACCGTGGTCAAAGCACTCTGCCTGCATATCGCTCATGACTGTAACTTAGCGTGCAGATACTGTTTTGCTGAAGAAGGAGAATATCACGGAGATCGTTCGATGATGAGTTTTGAAGTAGGAAAACAGGCATTGGATTTCCTCGTTGAAAACTCAGGCAGCAGGAGAAACCTGGAAGTGGATTTCTTTGGAGGAGAGCCGCTGATGAACTTTGAGGTCGTAAAGCAGCTGGTGGCTTACGGCAGGTCTCTGGAGGAGAAGCACAGTAAAAAGTTCAGGTTTACTCTGACGACCAACGGCGTCCTTCTGGATGACGAAGTGATGGAGTTTGCAAACCGTGAGATGGCCAACGTGGTCCTTAGTATTGACGGGCGGAGAGAGGTCCATGATAAGATGAGGCCTACAAGAAACGGCAAGGGCAGCTACGATCTGATCATTGATAAATTTAAAAAATTTGCAGAGATGCGAAACGGAAAAAGTTATTATGTGAGAGGCACTTTCACCCATGACAACCTGGATTTTTCAAAAGATGTACTGCATCTGGCGGACGAAGGATTTGACCAGATTTCCGTGGAACCTGTGGTAGGACCCGAAGAGGAGCGGTACACGATCAAAGAAGCCGATCTTCCGAAGATCATGGAAGAATATGATCTTCTGGCAAAAGAAATCATCCGGAGGGAGAAGGAAGGAAAGGGCTTTACGTTCTTCCACTTTATGATCGATCTGACCGGAGGTCCCTGTGTGGCAAAACGCCTTTCAGGGTGCGGTTCGGGAACCGAATATCTCGCGGTGACGCCATGGGGAGATCTGTATCCGTGTCATCAGTTCGTGGGGGAAGATGAGTTCTGTGTAGGAAATGTGTTTGACGGAGTCACCCGCGGTGATATTGTCTCTGAGTTTAAGAAGACCAGTGTTTACTCGAAAGAAGACTGCCGGGAGTGCTTCGCCAGATTTTACTGCAGCGGGGGATGCAGTGCGAACTCTCATAAACTGAATGGTACGATCAACGGTACCTATGAAGTGGGCTGTCAGCTGGAGAGAAAGCGAGTGGAGTGTGCACTGATGATAAAGGCCGCATTGGCTGATCAGAGTGAAGAATAAAGGAGCAGAAAACTTATGAAGACGAACAAAAATAAGAAGGGAAGATACGCTGCCGGGATAATCCTGCTGGCCGCATTGTGTGCGTTTGGAATTTTTATCACCGCAAAAGGGCTTGGGAAAAATAAGATCGGCCGTGCAGAAAACATCGAACTGGGTCTGGATCTGGCCGGAGGAGTCAGCATTACCTATGAAGTGGACGGCAAAAATGTATCTGATAAAAACATTGACGATACGGTATACAAGCTTCAGAAACGTGTGGAAGGGTACAGTACAGAATCTGAAGTCTACCGCCAGGGTAAAAACAGAATCAACATCGAGATCCCGGGTGTGACAGACGCCAATAAGATCCTGGATGAACTGGGACAGCCGGGAACTCTGGCATTCATGGTCCAGGACGGCAAATCCATGAAGACGGTCCTGACCGGAAATAACGTCAAATCCGCAAAAGCTCAGACAACTGAGGGAGACAATGGGGCCAAGGACTATGTCGTAGCCCTGGAGTTTGACAAAAAAGGAACTAAGGCATTTGCAGATGCCACAAAGAAGAATGTGGGCAAACCCATCTATATTATATATGACAACCAGATCATCAGCGCACCGAATGTGCAGACCGTCATTACCAAAGGGGAATGCAGCATAACAGGAATGGAGAGTTATGAAGCGGCCGAAAATCTGGCATCTTCTATCCGTATTGGATCACTTCCGGTAAAATTAAAGGAACTGCGCTCCAATGTGGTTTCCGCCAAATTAGGAGTGGATGCTATTCAGACAAGTGTCAAAGCCGGCGCCATCGGATTTGCACTCGTCTGTATCCTGATGATCGCCCTGTATTATCTTCCGGGAGTGATCGCATGTCTTGCGCTGGCCATTTATGTGCTCATGACGCTGCTGGCGCTGAATGGATTTAATGTGACGCTGACCCTGCCGGGTCTGGCCGGTATTATACTCGGTATCGGTATGGCCGTGGATGCCAATGTCATCATTTACTCCAGAATTAAGGAAGAAGTGGCGATGGGCAAAAATGTCGGGACTGCCATTAAGGCAGGATTCCATAAGGCCGCTTCAGCCATCATCGACGGAAATGTGACCACACTGATCGCCGTGGCAGTCCTCTGGTTTAAGGGCACTGGAACGGTCAAGGGATTTGCTCAGACACTGGGTATGAGTGTACTGATTTCCATGTTTACAGCCCTGGTTATCAGCAGATTTTTGGTTACCGCCGCATACAAGTTTGGCCTGAGGAGCCCGAAACTCTATGGAAAAGCGAGAGCTTTAAAAGAACGGGATTTCATCGGAGTCAGCAGACGGTGCATGGCGGCAGCGCTGCTTGTAATCGTTGTAGGTCTGGCGTTCCTTCCGATCAACAAGTCAAAGATCGGAGCACCGCTTAATTTTGATCTGGAATTTTCCGGAGGAACCTCTTCTACGATCACATTTGATAAGAGTGTGAAAGTAGATGACAGTCTCGAGAAGAAGGTCGTATCCGCTTACGAAAAAGTAAGCAAATCCACTTCAGTCCAGGGACAGAAAGTAAAAGCAAATAATCAGATGGTGATCAAGTCTGTGGAGCTGAACTTAAGCCAGCGGAAGCAGATCGAGAGCACCATGAAAAAAGATTTTAAGGCGAAATCCGTTGCCACTGAAAATATAAGTTCTACTATCAGCAATGAAATGCAGAGGGATGCGATCGTCTCCGTGGTGATTGCAAGTATCTGTATGCTGATCTATATCGCCATCCGGTTTAAGGATGTGAAATTTGGAGCCAGTGCCATCATTGCACTGCTGAATGACGTGCTTATCGTATTTGCAGCATACTCAATCGGAAGGCTCTCCGTCGGAGGAACTTTTATCGCGTGTATGCTTACGATCATCGGATACTCTATCAACTCTACCATCGTCATATTTGACCGTATCCGGGAGAATATGCAGGAGGCGGATAATACACAGCTGAAAGGCATTGTAAATAAGAGTATCATTCAGACGCTGACCAGATCCATCAACACGTCGCTCACTACGTTTATCATGGTGTTTGTGCTGTTTATTATGGGAGTGTCATCCATCCGCCAGTTTGCCCTGACCCTGATGGTCGGCGTTGTGTGCGGTGCATTTTCTTCTGTGTGTATTACCGGACCGCTCTGGTACTTTATGAAGACGGGATTTAAGAAACAGCCGGCGAAAGCCCTGGAAGATAAAACGGAAGTACACAACGTACAGGAGACGGCAGGATCAAAGGCCAAGAAAAAGAAGAAGAAAAAGAAAAAAGGAATCCGATAAAACATTTGAAAACTGTAATCAGACAATAGGTTTGATTGCAGTTTTCTTACATCACGGGAAGGGGACAAAAAGTTACTTATGGAAAAATGGTTTATCAGCAAAAAGAAAGCAGATTTTGTCCGGATCGGAGAAACGTTCGGCATTGATCCGGTCATAGCCAGGCTGATCCGGAACCGGGATATCACGGGAGAGGAAGACATACGCAGGTATTTATCAGGGACTCTTTCGGACATTTCAGATCCGTTCATGATGAAGGATGCAGAAGAAGCATGCAGACTGCTCCGTCAGGCGGTCCGCCGAGGCACAAAAATCAGGATTATTTCTGACTATGATGTGGACGGGGTAATATCCAATTATATCTTGTGGAAAAGTCTCAGCGATCTCGGAGGAACTGTGGATTTTGTCATTCCCGACCGCATCCAGGACGGCTACGGAATGAATTCAGAGATGGCGGTAAACGCCAAGAAGGAGGGTATCGGACTGATGATCACCTGCGACAATGGAATCGCCGCTTTTGATCCGGTAAAAAAAGCAAAAGATTTGGGCATGGAAGTCATTGTCACAGACCATCATGAAGTTCCGTATCAAATGGAGGAAGGAAGAAAGAGAGAGATGCTGCCGCCGGCAGATGCGGTCGTGAATCCAAAACAGGAAACGTGCGCATATCCCTATAAACAACTCTGCGGAGCCGGAGTGGCGTTTCAGCTCATGAGAGCACTTTACCGGGCGGAGGGCAGGGAGGATAAGGAGCTGGAACCGCTGCTCTGTTTTTTGGCCATAGCCACAGTTTGTGATGTGGTGGACCTCACAGAGGAAAACCGAATTTTCGTGAGAGAAGGACTGAACCGCATCGGTCTTACGCAAAATACTGGTCTGAGGGCGCTTTTAAGGGTTCACAATCTGGAAGAGACAACTGTCAATTCTTATCATTTAGGTTTTGTCATCGGCCCGTGTATCAACGCCAGCGGAAGGCTGGAATCGGCGGAAAAGGTTTTAAGACTGTTCCTGGAAAAGGATGTGGCCGCCGCAGAAGAGACGGCTCAGGAATTGAAAGATCTCAATGACCAGAGAAAGGGAATGACCAACGAGGGAGTCAAAGAAGCGCTGGATCAGATAGAACAAAATGGATACGGGAAGGACAAGGTCCTCGTGATTTATCTTCCGGACTGCCATGAGAGCATCGCGGGAATCATTGCCGGTCGGGTGAAAGACAAAGTGCACAGGCCGGTTTTTGTACTGACCAAAGGGAAAGAGGGAATCAAAGGTTCCGGGCGTTCCATTGAGAACTATCACATGTTTGAAGCCATGAATGAAGTAAAGGATGTATTTGCCAGATTCGGGGGACACGCCATGGCCGCGGGGTGTTCTCTGTCAGACGAATCGAAAGTGGAGGAATTCCGCAGACGGATCAATGGCTGCTGTGAGCTTAAGGAAAATGATTTCATAAAAAAAGTTTCGATTGATGTGGATATGCCGATTGACTATATTTCAGCAGAACTGGTGCGCCAGATGGCAGTGCTGGAGCCGTTTGGGAAGGAAAATAAAAGGCCTTTGTTCGCCCACAGAAAACTTTTCATTGAAAGAATCCAGGTATTCGGCGATAATAGAAATGTAATCCGGCTGTCGCTTTTAAGTGACAGGGGAACAAGAATGACGGGCATGATCTTTGAAGAGGAAGATATATTCCGTGAAAAGATGGGAGAGGGAAAGCAGTACATCACTTGCACCTACTATCCGGATATTAACGTATACAGGGGAAATGAGAGCCTGCAGATACGGATACAGCATTACTTTTTTACATAGGGAGGACAGTTATGAGCCAGATTAAGTTGGTAACCATGGATTTAGACGGAACTTTGCTGAATGACCAGAAGCAGATTTCGGAGCATACGAGGGAAGTGCTCGAAGAAGCAGCCAGAAGAGGCGTACATATTGTGCCGGCCACAGGACGGATCTATAAAGCAATCCCTGATTTTATCAGAAATTTAGAGGGAGTCCGGTATGCCGTCTGCTGCAATGGGGCGACGATCTATGACGCTCTGGAAGATAAGATCATATACAAGAACCACATTCCGAAGGAGACAGCCTTGTCTCTACTCAGGAAACTCACAGAATATAATTGTACCAGAGATATTTACAGAAACGGCCAGGGCTATATGGAAGGGAAATTTTATAACCATTTAGAAGATTTTGATATTAAGGGCCAGCAGAAAGACCTTATTTTAAGGACCAGACAGGAGGTCGGTGATCTGGAGGCCTATGTGGAAGAAAACAGTGACGGCATTGAAAAGATCAGTGCCTTCTTCGGTGACCTTGAGGAGAGAAAACGTGTCATGAAGGAACTGAGCGATCTGGAAATTGCCAGCGTTTCAACTGCATTGTTTAACAATGTAGAGATCACCCAGCTGGGATGTGACAAAGGAGACGGGATCACACAGTTAGCCAAACATCTCTCCATACCGATCGAGGAGACGATGGCGTGCGGAGATGCGGCCAATGACACATTTATGATCCGGGCAGCGGGATTCGGTGTAGTGATGGAAAATGGAATGGACGAACTGAAAGATATCGCAGATTTTGTTACAAAATCCAATGAGGAAGACGGAGTCGCCTATGCCATCGAGCGGTTCGTGCTGAACTAGAGGGGAACGGAAAATCATGAAGCTTTTGCATATGGCTGACCTGCATTTGGGCAAGACGGTCAATGGAATGAATTTCATAGAAGATCAGAGACATGTGCTGGCACAGGTGCTGGGACTGATGGAGAAGGAGCCCGTTGACGGGCTCCTTTTGGCAGGAGATATTTATGATCGGAGCATCCCTCCGGCAGAGGCTGTGACCTTGTTTGACTGGTTTCTGACAGGTACGGCAGAGCTTATGGTGCCTGTTTTTTTAGCGGCGGGAAATCACGATTCGGGCGAGAGGCTGGAGTTTGGACAGAAACTTTTCGGGCAGCAGAATATTTACGTGGAAGGGACATTAAGAGAAGAATTCCCTGCCATCAGGCTGGAAGATGAATACGGGCCGGTCTGCCTGCATCTGCTTCCGTATTTTAAGCCTGCTGAGGCAAGGGCATTATTTCCTGAAGACGAGATCCGCACGCATGAAGATGCCATGCGCTCTGTCCTCGCCCGTCATCCTGTGGACAGAACAGAGCGGAATGTGCTGGTCACCCATCAGTTTGTCACTGGGACAGAACCCGTCACACAGTCCGACTCGGAACTGCTGCTGAGTGTGGGAGGGACAGAACAGATTTCTTATACTGTCTTTGAAGACTATGACTATACTGCGCTTGGGCACATTCACGGCCCTCAAAAAGCGGGAAGAGAGACTGTAAGATACAGCGGTTCCCTTCTTAAGTACTCTTTTTCTGAAGAGTTTCACAAGAAATCTGTGACACTGGTTGAGCTGAAAGAAAAAGGCAGCATAACAGTTACGGTTTACCCGCTTAAGCCCAGACATGATATGCGCCGGATCAAAGGAAAACTTGAAGATCTTTTAGATCCGCAGGTGGTTGAAGCTGCAGACTGTGAAGACTATATCAGCGCCGTGCTGACGGACGAGGAGGAACTTGCAGATCCTATGGAGAAGCTCCGTGCCTCTTATCCGAATATTATGGAACTGAACCTGGAAAAGAGACAGAGGTCCGGCGGTGATGAGGTGTACGCCGACGTCCGTGAAAAGACACCGCTGGAACTGGGGGAATCGTTTCTTGAGCTGACCTGCGGTGAGGCAGAAGAAAAGAGGATGGAATTTCTTAAAAAACTTCTGGAGGAAGGAGGCTTGAATATATGAAGCCATTATTTCTTGAGATCAGCGCATGGGGCCCCTATGCGGGCAAAAATCAGATTGATTTTTCCAAATTCCAGGGTGGACTGTTTTTGATCACCGGGCCTACGGGCTCCGGGAAAACTACGATATTTGACGCGCTGACCTATGCTCTCTACGGGGAAGTCAGCGGAAGCGTCCGCACGAAGGAAAGCCTCAGGAGCGATTTCGCTTCACAGAAGGAAGATACCTATGTGATTCTTGAATTTACACACAGGAATGAAAAGTACCGGGTAGAGCGCCATCCGAAATACAGGAGAGCCAAAAGAAAAGGTTCGGGAACGACGGTAAAAAAAGAGGATGCCGTGCTGACTCTGCCCGATGGAACTGTAAAAGCCGGAACGTCCAAAGTCAACGAGGAGCTGTCCCGTATTCTCTCCATCGACTATGACCAGTTCCGCCAGATCTCCATGCTGGCACAGGGGGAATTTCAAAGGCTGCTCACAGCAAAGTCCAGTGACCGGGCGGAAGTATTCCGCTCTATTTTTCATACGCAGATCTATAAAAAAATCCAAGGTCTTGCAGGCGAGAAGGCGAGAGCCCTGCTTGGCGAAATACGTGAGATCACAAATCAGATGGAAGAGGCAGCTAAACTGTCGGGAGAAGATCCGGCATATGAAGAAATGAGAGAAAAGAAAGATTTTTCGGCGGTGATCACTTTTCTTGAGGACGATTATAAGGAAAAGAAACAGCTGGCATCCGAGGCTTTCTTAAACAGCAGGAATAAGAGAGAAGAGTTTGATTCGAAGAAACAGATTTTTGAACAGGCAAAGAAATTATCCGCAGAGACAGAAACTTTGGCTTCAAAGATCTGCAGTCTGGAAGAGGAATTAGGAGAGCTTAAACAAAAACGAGAGAATATCCGAAAGAAGAAGCAGGATCTTTACAGTCTAAGAGATGTGATGGATCATAAAAAGGAACGTCTCGGCGTTTTAAAGGAGATCAATGAACAGCTGGAACGATTGGGACAGCTGGAAACCGAATATGAAGAAGCCAGCCAGGAAGAATCACGGCAAATCAGGAGAACCCGAATGGCAGTTTACCAGGAATGGCTGGAAGCAGAGGGGGAGGCAAAGGCTTCCTCTGAGAAATTTAAGCGTTTCTCAGAAGAATTTGAGCAGGCTGAATGTGAGTACCGAAGGGCAGATGACTTAAGAAAAGAGGAACAGGACATCTATATGGAGATGCAGTCCGCTTATTATGCGTGCAGCATTGGCATTTTGGCAAAAGATCTAAGGGAAGGAAAACCATGTCCTGTCTGCGGTTCCACGAAACACCCAAAGCCCGCCGGGATTCCTTCAGAAGCTCCGGACAGGGAGCAGCTGGAGGCACAGAAAGACCGGGCAGAAAAGGCAGAAGAGCTTTTCCGCAAATGGTATGAAAAAATGCTGAAATTGAAAGAACAGAAGAATACGGCACAGACCGAATGGAAAAGAAAACAGGAAGAGCTCGGAGAAGAACCTGAATATGAGGGGATTACGAGAGAGGAAGCCTGTTCAGCGGAGAAATTCTCCAGACAGAAGGAAGAAAACTGTCTGGCGGATATCAGAGAACAGCGGATGAAGGCAGAAGGCCGGATGAGAGCGTTTAGAGAACAGCTGGAATCGTGGGGCAGAGCGGAGGAACTAAAGGAGGAGCATCTCGCTCTTTCAAAAGAACTGGAAGAATATGATTCAGAGAATGACCGGCTGACGGCGGAGAATATCGAGTTGGAAACGGCTCTTTCCAAGACGCGGACTCTTCTGGAGGAACGCCGTGGAGAGTTTGAGGAAAGGAAGAAACAACGCGCTGAACTTGAACAGGAGAAGGTTTCAAGCGGTGATCTGGAAAATTTGGAAGGAGAGATCAAAAAAACAGAGGAGGAAAGAGAACAGCTCGCTGTGCTTGTGCATCAGAGACAGAGGGCACTTTGCTCTTTAAAAGAGAAGCAGAAAAAGAAAGAAAAGCTTGAAGAGAGCTACGGTATTGTTGGAGATGTGGACCGGCTTCTGAGCGGAAATAATGCGCTTCGTCTGACCTTTGAGCAGTTTATTCTCATTACATATTTCCGGGATATTTTAAAGGCCGCAAATATCAGGTTTGTGAAAATGACCGGAGGCCGGTATGAGATGTTTCGGAGTGAGACAGTCACGGATGCCAGAAAAAAAGATAACCTGGAAATAGAAGTGATGGATTATTATACCGGAAAGCGCAGGTCTGTAAAAACTCTCTCGGGAGGCGAGTCCTTTAAGGCGGCACTGTGCCTGGCGTTAGGACTTTCGGATATTGTCAGGAACAGCGCCGGAGGCATTCAGATCGAAGTTTTGTTTGTAGATGAGGGATTCGGTTCCCTGGACAGTGAATCCTTAGAACAAGCGGTTTCCTGTCTCCAGGAGCTTTCCGGAAAAAACAGGATGATCGGCATTATTTCCCATGTTCCGGAGCTGTCTGAGCGGATTGAAGAAAAAATCACGGTTCGTAAGAAAAATATGGGGAGTAGCATTGAGAAATTGTGAGAAAAGGATTATAATGAACTTTGGGGGATGGAGAATAAATGAGTGAGCTAAGGAGTGAATACAGAATGAACAGGCACATGAAATCCATCTGCTCTGCTGTACTATGCGGCTGCCTTGTAGTGGGCAGCAGCACGTTTGCATACGGTGAAGAAGCGGCAGCAACGGCAAAGACAACAGAACAGAGCTCAGCAACAGAGCAGACAACAGCGTCGGAGAGTACATCGACAACGGCTGCACAGACCGAAGCCACGACCACGGCACAGCCGCAGGAGACGACGAAACAGGAGTCGACAACGGCGCATAAGGACCAGAAAACGACAGAAAAAAAGGACCAGACATCCAAGGCTTCAAAGAAAAAAGCAAAAAAGATCAAACAGAAAAACAAAGTCAAGAAGCTGAAAAAGAACAAAAATCTTAAGGAAGAAAAGGTAGTTTCCAACATTATCCCTAAGATCTATAATGACACGCGTCTCAGCATGAAGGATCAGAAGGAAACCATCGCAGGTTTTACCTATTTTAATCAGGGAGATTCCGCCTGGAACCAGAATGGCTACTGCATCAAGAGCAGCGGCTGCGGACCTACTGCCATGGCAGTCTGTATTACCTCGCTGACCGGCAAATGGGTAACCCCGCTTGATACGACCATCTGGGCATACGAGCATGGTTATTACAGCAATGCAGGTTCCGCCCATGAAGTCGTGCCGGCACTGGCAAAAAATTATCAGCTGGGATGCAGTGGACTCGGGACAGATTATAAGAAGATCAGGGATGCGCTTAAAAAGAAGCATCCGGTAGTCGGCCTCATGGGACCCGGTTATTTTACCAAAGGAGGACATTTTATAGCTTTGGTGGCGATCGATGACAAAGATCAGGTGACAGTTGCAGACGTGGGAAGCAGACAGCGCAGTACATACAAGTACCATTTAAAAGATGTGATCGAGCAGTCTAAATCCGCATCCGCAGGCGGCCCGTTCTGGGAGATTTATAAACCCGGAGAGAAAGAAAAAGCTGCAATGAAGGTAAAGAAAGCCAAAGCAGATGCAGCTAAGCTGAAGGCACAGCTGCAGAAACAGCACCGCTATAATGACTTAAAGGCAGTCCTGTCTCAGAATCAGAGCGTTGTTGTTCCGCTGAAAAAAGGAACCATTGTGACGGAAGAAAGCTTTGTAACTCTGCTGGATATTGATTCTAAAGATCATGTGTCTGTAGAATTAAAAGAACAGGAGATCAAAGATTATTCTTTAAAGACGGTTGTGGATGAGCTGCAGACAAAGGCAATCAGCCAGACCTTCTGGGAGATGACCCATCCGATGGAAAAGAGCCAGAGACCTACGCTCTCTGATTTCTTGAAAAATTAAACAGAACAGTCAGCAAAACAGTCTGAACCGCTGAAAGACGCGGTCAGGCTGTTTTTTGTTTTTGAAAGAAATCGTGAATTTGGAAACTTTTTTAAAAACTTTTCAAAAAGTTGTTGACATTTTTCGCATTATTTTATATACTAATTTTTGTCGCGAGACAAGGGATCATAGCTCAGCTGGGAGAGCATCTGCCTTACAAGCAGAGGGTCATAGGTTCGAGCCCTATTGGTCCCATTCTTTATGCGGAATGCATAAAGATATGGCGATGTAGCTCAGTTGGCTAGAGCATACGGTTCATACCCGTAGTGTCAGCAGTTCGAATCTGCTCATCGCTATGAAAAGGCATGTTTTTTAGGGACATGCCTTTTTTTTGTATCTTGCAGAGAATTATATTATAATAAAGAAAATGAGATATTCTATATAGACGACAGAAAAATAGGAAAGTGAGGTATGGGATATGAGAGTAGGAATGGGATATGATGTGCATAAGCTGGCAGAAGGACGCCCTTTGATTTTAGGAGGTGTGCATGTTCCGTACGAAAAAGGACTATTAGGCCATTCTGATGCAGATGTGCTTCTGCATGCCATCTGTGATGCACTGCTCGGAGCCGCGGCTCTGGGAGATATCGGCCGGCATTTTCCGGATACAGACCCCAAATATAAAGGCGCAGACAGCATGGAACTGTTAAAGCAGGTCAGGGGACTGGTCGAGAAAGAGTGTTATCTCATTGAAAATGTAGATGCCACTGTGATTGCACAGAGGCCAAAGCTGGCACCCTATATCGAAGAGATGAGAGAGAAGATCGCAGAGACACTCGGAGTCGGAAGAAAACAGGTCAACGTAAAGGCAACCACGGAAGAACATCTGGGATTTACCGGGGAAGGACTTGGGATCAGCGCCCAGGCAGTCTGCATGCTGACCACCGTAGATAATTATATCTATGAAGACGTCTTAAGGCCCGGCGCACAGACCGGATGTCAGGGATGCCAGGGATGCCGGAAAGGGGAATAGATGGAACTTGTTTATGACGACAAAAGCCACAGAGATCTGATTTTTCAGATGTATCAGGATGTTTTTAAGGACCCTGAAAAGTTTGCGGAATATTATTTTGATGTAATCTATCCTAAAAATCAGGTGCTCATGGCATGGGACGGCAGCCGGCCGAAAGGGATGATCCATCTGAATCCGTACCGCATGAAAATTTCAGATAAGGAGTTTGACGCCCATTATATCGTAGCTGTGGCCACAAGGAAAGAAATGCGGAGAAAAGGAGTCATGCGAAAAATGCTTTGCAGAGTTCTCAATGATATGGCAGAGCGCAATGAGCCGTTCACATATCTGATTCCTGCCGATAAGGCTTACTATGAACCCTTTGACTTTGTATTTGTGATGGACTGGACAGAGACAGAGATCACAGGGGAAGAGGGTGCGGTTACAGGCTCCCTGGAACCATTTCGGGAAGATGATACACAGGAAGTTCTCCGGTTCTTAAACCGGCAGATCCGGTCATATGATATTTATACGGTGATAAACCCGGATTATTTAAAACAGGCGGCAAAGGAAGCAAAAAGCCAGGACGGAGACCTGATGGTGTTTAGAGAACACGGTGAGATAGCCGGAGTCTTTGTATACGGGAAAGAAAAAGATACCATATATGTACGGCTGGGATTCGGAACAGAGGAAAAAAGGTTTTTAGAGATGATCAGCCGCACGTTTCCCGGCAGTAAAATCGAGATATCGGCGGGCTGTGTGAAACGGGGGAGTAAGGTGCCGAAGATCATGTTCAGGATTACATCTCTTGAGGCGCTGTGCCGCTGCCTGAGAAGCAGAAAAAAAATAGAATTTGTTCTTACCGTGACGGACCCTGTGATCGGGAAGAATAACGGAACTTTCCTGTTTTCTGCCTCAAAAGACGGGACAGAAATCTGTCCTTCATCCAAAAAAGCCGAGGGTGAACTGTCGATCGGAGATTTTTCGAAAGCAGTATTTGGATACAGCGGGGAGGATGTATTGGAGAGGCATCCGTTTCTGAGAGAACTGATACCATTGGACGCCGTATATATTACCGAGGAGGTATGACTATGAAATTAATGTTTATCGGAGCAGACCATGAAGTAACGGGCAGCTGTCATTACGTGGAGGCGTGCGGGAAACGTTTTTTGGTCGACTATGGAATGGAGCAGGGAAAGAATGTTTATGAGAATGCAGAACTTCCGGTGAATCCGTCAGAAATTGACTTTGTGCTGCTGACTCATGCCCATATTGATCATTCGGGGCTGCTTCCGCTTTTATATGCCAATGGTTTCAGGGGCAGTGTTATTGCGACGAAGGCCACCAAAGATCTCTGTGATATCATGCTCCGTGACAGCGCCCACATTCAGGAGTTTGAGGCGGAGTGGAAGAACCGGAAGGCCAGACGGTCAGGGAAGCCGGAAGAGCCTCCTCTGTATACGATGGATGACGCGGTAAGTGTTATGGAGCAGTTCAAGGGCTGTCAGTATAACGAGAAATTAGAAGTGAGCCGGGGTATCAGCGTACGTTTTACAGATATAGGACATCTGCTCGGTTCAGCCAGCATTGAGGTATGGCTCACTGAGGCGGACACCCAGAAAAAGATTGTCTTCTCCGGTGATATCGGAAATAATAATCAGCCTCTGATCAAAGACCCCCATTATACGGAGAGTGCAGATTATGTGGTGATGGAATCTACCTACGGAGACCGTTTTCATGAAAGTCATCCCGATTATGTCGGAGAACTTGCCGGTTTGATTCAAAAGACCTTTGACCGGGGCGGAAATGTGGTGATCCCGTCATTTGCGGTGGGAAGGACCCAGGAGCTTCTGTACTATATCCGCCAGATCAAAGAGGAGCGCAGGGTGAAGAACCATGGGGATTTTGCCGTGTATGTAGACAGTCCTCTTGCAGTGGAGGCCACCAACGTTTTTCAGGAAAACATACATGACACATTTGATGAGGATGCCATGGCGCTGATCAATCAGGGCATCAATCCGATCACTTTCTCCAATCTGAAATTATCCATCACAAGCAATGATTCCAAGGCGATCAATTTTGATGAAGAACGGAAGGTGATCATCTCCGCTTCCGGAATGTGTGAGGCGGGAAGGATACGGCATCATTTAAAGCATAATCTGTGGAAGCCTGAAAATACGATTGTGTTTGTCGGATACCAGGCTTACGGCACGTTGGGCCGTGCTCTTGTGGAAGGGGCAAAAGAAGTCCGGCTGTTCAGTGAGACCATCAAAGTGGAAGCCGATGTGGTGCGCCTGGAAGGAATGAGCGGACATGCGGACAAAAAAGGACTCTCTGTGTGGGCGGAGGCTTTTAAAGACCAGCCTGAAAAATTTTTCATCGTTCACGGAGAGGATGAGACCTGTGACAACTTTGCCCAATACCTGGAAAGTGAATGCGGCAGGAAGGCAGAAGCACCGTACAGCGGGGATATTTTTGATCTGGCTGCAGGAGAGTGGGAGCTCAGGGTTGCGCCGAAGAAAGTGCCGGAAAGCAGGAAGGGCACGAGAAGAGCCAATGCTGTATTTGCAAGGCTGCTGGCTGCAGGCGAGCGCTTGATGTCTGTTATACGGAAAAGTGAGGGCGGGGCCAACAAGGATCTGGCCAGATTTGCGGATCAGATCAATGCTCTCTGTGACAAATGGGAGCGATGAAAGTATAAGAGTATTAGAAGATGTGATCATGAAGGAGGAAACAGATGAAGGTTTTAAAGTCCGAGGAGATGCTGTGCGACCACTGTGTGGACCGGATCAAGATCGGTCTTATGGACGCGGGCATTGAAGCGGAAGTTGAACTGAGTGATAAAAGCATCATCCTTCCGGAAGATGATGATACACTGATCGAAAAAGCAAAAGAAGTTTTGGGGGATCTGGGATATTTTGCACAGGAAATGTAAAATACCCGGATGATCCGGGAACTGTCCATAGAGACGTGCAATTTTCAGGCAATCGTGATACAATCATTGAGTATGACATTTTCCACAGAGCATACCGTATTTTATACCCTTCGGGTGTGCACGCTTTGTGTGATAAGGTATTACATTTTTAAAAACATAGGAGTAACGATGAAGAATGAGAGAGACTATAAACTCCGCCGTGAGGATTAATAAATTTTTAAGTCAGGCAGGCCTGTGTTCCAGAAGGCAGGCTGATTTTTATGTAGAGCAGGGCAAAGTGACGGTTGACGGAAAAACAGCCGAGCCGGGGACAAAGGTTTGTGAGGGGCAGGAAGTCTGTTTTAATGGAAAGCCGGTCCGGATGGATACTCAGACAGTATATCTTGCATACAATAAACCGAAAGGTATCGTTTGTACATCAAGCAAAGAGGAAGCCAACAATATTATTGACGCTGTCGGTTATCCCTCTAGAATCTATCCTGTGGGCCGCTTGGACAAAGATTCCCAGGGACTGATCCTGCTGACCAATGACGGGGAAGCCGCCAATGAGATCATGAAAGCCAGGAACTATCATGAAAAGGAATATGAGGTAACGGTCAATAAAAGGATCACCAACGATTTTATCCAGGGGATGAGAAACGGAGTGCCCCTTTCAGAGCTTGACACAGTGACGAGAAAATGTACTGTGAAGAAAGAGGGGCCCGATAGTTTCCGAATTATTCTCACTCAGGGGTTAAACCGGCAGATCCGCAGAATGTGTGAATATTTTGGATACAGGGTTACCAAACTAAGAAGAGTCCGGGTCATGAATATCAGGCTCGGCAATTTGAAAGAAGGATCCTACCGGAAGCTTACGCCGGAGGAAATAAAAATGTTAAAAGAGGAACTGATCCGTGAAAGATAAGTTTGACCGAATGAAAGAGCTGATCCATATCCTGAGCGAGGCATCCAAAGCCTATTATCAGGAAAACAGAGAGCTCATGAGTAATTTTGAATATGACAAGCTTTATGATGAACTTTTGGAGCTGGAGAAAGAGACAGATACGGTGCTGGCCGACAGCCCTTCGATTCATGTGGGATATGAACTTCTAACTTCTCTGGAAAAAGAATCCCACTCCTCCCCGATGCTTTCCCTGGACAAGACAAAAGAGGTGGGACAGCTGGAAGAATGGCTGGGAGACCAAAAGGGCCTTTTGTCATGGAAACTGGACGGGCTTACCATTGTTCTTACGTACCAGGAAGGCGTTCTTTTAAAAGCCGTGACCCGGGGGAACGGGGAAGTGGGCGAAGTCGTCACGAACAATGCAAAGGTATTTGTAAATCTGCCCAAAAAGATCGCGTATAAAGGAACCCTTGTAATCCGGGGAGAAGCCGTGATTCATTATTCTGATTTTCGGCGGATGAACGAAGATATGGAAGACCTGGACAGCAGATATAAAAACCCGAGGAATCTTTGCAGCGGTTCTGTCAGGCAGCTGAACAATGAAGTGACGGCCAAACGAAACGTCCGCTTTTATGGTTTTTCCGTGGCAGATGTTCCGGATGTGGATTTTCATAATTCTGTAGAGGAGAAATTCATCTGGGCAAGATCTCTTGGCTTTGATATCGTGGATTACGTGGCGGTGACGAAAGATACGGTGGCAGAGGAAGTGGAGCGCTTCTCACAGGCCATCGAGAACAATGATCAGCCTTCCGACGGCCTGGTGCTGATCTATGATGATATTGCATACGGCAGGAGTCTTGGAACGACAGCCAAATTTCCGAGGGATTCCATCGCTTTTAAGTGGGCGGATGAGATCGCGGAGACGACACTGAAAGAGATCGAATGGAGTCCCTCAAGGACAGGGCTGATCAACCCTGTGGCGATCTTTGATCCTGTGGAATTAGAGGGATCTACGGTCAGCAGGGCCAGTCTCCACAACATCAGCGTGATGGAAGAGCTGGAACTTGGCGTAGGAGATCAGATTTCTGTATATAAGGCCAATATGATCATTCCGCAGCTTGCAGAAAATCAGACAAGGAGCGGCGATGCACCGATTCCGGATACCTGTCCGGCCTGCGGAGGAAAGACGGAGATCGAAGAAGAAAACGGAATCCGTACCCTGGTCTGCCCGAATCAATTCTGCAGTGCCAAAAAGATTAAGCTGTTTTCGCACTTTGTATCCAGGGATGCCATGAACGTAGACGGACTTTCAGAGGCATCTCTGCATAAGATGATGGACAAGGGGCTTTTAAACGAACTGTACGATTTATTTACCCTGAAAGAACACAAGGAAGAAATTATAGAGATGGAAGGCTTCGGGGAGAAGTCCTTTCATAATCTGGCGGATGCCATTGAGAGGGCAAAAAAAGTGACACTTCCTAAGTTCTTATACAGCCTCGGCATTGCCAATGTAGGTCTGTCTAATGCAAAACTGATCTGCCGGTATTTTGAGGATGATTTGGATGCTATCAGAAATGCGGAAGCCGAAGACTTCACAGCGATCGACGGCATTGGACCGATCATCGGTGAGGCGGTCAGCGGATATTTCCGGCTGGAAAACAATAAACAGACGGTGGACAGACTGCTTCAGTATGTAGAGATTGAGAAAAGACAGACGGAAGAGACAGAGAAATTGCTGGACGGCAAGACCTTTGTCATCACAGGTTCTCTAGAACACTATGAAAACCGCAAGCAGCTCCAGGAACAGATTGAAATTCTGGGAGGAAAAGCGACCGGCTCCGTGACGAAAAAAACAGACTATCTGATCAACAACAATAAAAATTCCGCTTCTTCTAAAAATAAAAAAGCCATGGAACTCTCCATACCGATCATAACAGAAGAGGAATTTATGGACATGATAAAGTAAGGAATGAAGAATATGAAACGAAGGATAATTTCATGGATGCTGGCGGCAGTGATGGTCATGACATCTGCGGCAGTATGGATGGGAAATGAGAAACAGGCAGAAGCAGCTGCTTCATTTAAAGTGCATTTCATCGAGGTAGGCACCGGAGACGGTGCCCTGCTTCAGTATGGATCAGGGAAAAGTGCAAAATATGCGCTGATCGATGCAGGACCTCAGACAACACAGCTTCTGGGAGGAAAAACCATTGATGTCAGCCGCAGAGTGCATAACTATTTAAAGAAATATAAGATCCGCAGGCTGGAATTTATCATCATGACGCATCCTCATAAGGACCACATCGGGGGATTTATTTCTATACTGGAGGACAGATCCATTTCTGTGGGAAAGGTCTATGCGACTCAGCAGCCGGTTTACAATCATTATTCGGGAGATGATGATTTTTACAGTACAAAAACGTACCGCACCGTAAATGAATTGATCGCGGAGCGGGGGATACCGGTTGTTGTACCGCGGATGAAGTCATCCGTATATCTTGGAAAAGCAAAGCTAACATTTTACTCACCGGGACGGACCAATTTTAAATATGGGCGGGAAGTTGACTTTAATTCCCGGCAGGTCAACAAATTTTCTCTTGTATGCAGAATTACTTACGGAAAAAATTCATTTCTGATGACCGGGGATACTCAGCAGGAGTCTGAGTACGATATGATAAGCCAGAGGCTGAAACTCAAATCCCAGGTTCTGAAGGTCCCGCACCACGGATATGAGGATGTGCGCAATAAGGATGCGAAAGGAAAGTTTTCGTCCAATCACAAGAAGTTTTTTGACAAAGTGCAGCCTGCCATATCGATTATCAGCAATGGATACCGGAATAAGGACAGAGTTCCGTCCGGTCTGATCACGAGGGAACTTGCCAAGTCGAATATTTATACGACAGGTGACAATGGCAATATTATCGTTACTTCCAATGGAAGCAGGCTGAGTGTCAGCACATCCAGAAATAAAAATGAGCCGGCCAAGGCCAGCACTTATGTTTCTTCCAAGAAGTCATCACTGCTTCTGAAAAAGATGTCGGTGAAGTCCAACGGGAAGAAAAAACTGTCTATCGTGTCAGTCAATGCGAAAAACAAGTATAAGATCAAAGAGAAGGAACCTTTGAAAATCTCAATCAAGGCCACGCCCCAGTCATTTACTAGGATTAAGAATGTCCAGTATAAGCTGGTGAAAAAGGGGAAGAGCAGTGCCAAATACCGATGGAAGACCGGAAAGAAGGTCAAGGTTAAAAAAGGATTTAAAGGACGTCTTTACATAAAATACAATACGACTTCCGGAAGCACGATTGTGAAGACAAAAGGTTTTGTAATTAAAAAGAAAAAAAAGTAGAGAACAAAGGAGCGTGTGAATATGCCGATTAGAATTGATACAGACCTGCCGGCCAGGGCCATCCTGGAGGAGGAAAATGTCTTTGTGATGGATATAGACCGGGCGGTGACGCAGGATATCCGGCCGCTTAGGATTGCAATCCTGAATTTGATGCCGAATAAACTGGACACAGAGCTGCATCTGCTCCGGAGTCTCTCCAACACCCCGCTGCAGATCGACATCACATTTTTAAAGACTGCCTCTTATGAGCCCACACATGTGCCGGAATCCCACATGGAGAAATTTTATGTGTATTTTGATGAGGTGCGGGACAAAAAATTTGACGGAATGATCATAACCGGTGCTCCCGTGGAGCTGAAAGAATTTGAAGAAGTGGATTACTGGGAGGAAGTGGCGGAGATCATGGAATGGACGAAGAAAAATGTCACTTCCACTTTACATATCTGCTGGGCTGCCCAGGCAGGGCTTTACTATCACTATGGGGTTAAGAAAAACGTTCTGGACCAAAAGATATCCGGTGTGTACCGGCACTATCCGCTTCACAAAAAGACTCTGCTGGTAAGAGGGTTTGACGACTACTTTTTTGTTCCTCATTCCAGAAACACCGGTGTCGACGGCGAGGCTATCAAACAGTGCAAAGAATTAACTGTAGTGGCAGAGTCAGAGGAAACAGGACCATACCTGATCTTAAATGAGACTGGAAGCCAGATATTCGTCACGGGGCATCCCGAGTATGATGTCATGTCCCTCCATCAGGAATATATTAGGGATATGAACCGCGGGTTAAATCCGGAGATTCCAAAGAATTATTATCTGGATGACGATCCGAAAAAGGGACCGGTAAAGTCATGGAGATGCCATGCCAATGCGATGTATTATAATTGGCTGAACTACTATGTTTATCAGGCAACCCCTTACGATTTGTAGGAAAACAGTGAATTTAAGAGAGAATAATAGATTTGTAGGATTTTAAGAAAAAGCCAAATATCACATAATTTCACGTAAATTCTTATAAGTTTTTACGAAAATGGTGTGAAATTGGTGTCAACGAAAGTTTAACATGGTGTCAATAAAAGGACTTTAATATAATGGAAATTTAAAGAATCATTGAAAAAATCAATGGTTCTTTTTTTATATACAAAATTTTTAACCTCTGCTATGAAAGGAGTCAAAACATGAATAATTATAATGATGAAAAAAAGACAGAAATAAAGGAGGCAATCTTGGATCTGCAGGAGCTTTATGAAAACTATACAGATGAAAGTTACTCATTTGATTATGAAAAAATTCTAGGTTCGATAAAAGAGGCAACAACAGCGTTAGAAAAATCAGTGAGGTGTAAAAGACCTGAGCAACTGACGGAAGGAGTAGCTTGGAGCGAGAATCTTTATGATGCAGAAGAAGATTTTAATCCTTTTGTATATCAAGGGGATATGTCTTTACAAGAGTTTAGGCAGGTTCAAAATAAGAATTTCGACAATGATATGGAGATTTGAAAGGAAAGGACATCTAATATGAAAAATAACTATCATGGCAGAAAGTTAACGTTTGAAGAGATACTGGAGATTGAGGAATTATCAAGAGCATTAAACAATCCACTATTCAGAAATGAAGAGCACTATGCATGGAGAAAAATACAGGAGATAGAAACCTCTGATAAACTAGATGATAAAATGAAGAAATTATTTGATGCAGAGAGAGCTAAAAGTATTTAGTAATACAGGGTTGGGCTATCGACCCTTAAAAAACGGGCTTCTCTTTTATAATGGGGGACAGCTGCAGCTGTCCTCTTTTCATTATATAAGAGAGAAAATACGGTAACAGAAAAAGAAAAGGAGAAGCATTATGAAAGAGAAAACGATTGCTATTGTAAACCAGAAAGGGGGAGTGGGAAAAACCACCACGACCTTAAATCTCGGTAAAGAGATGGAGCAGGAAGGAAAAAAAGTCCTGCTAATTGATTTTGATCCACAGGGGAGTCTTTCGCTGGCATTGGGTATTGACTCAGAAGAAATTTTAACAATTTCAGAGTTAATGAGCCTGGAGATGCAGGATCAGGCGTTGCCGGCAAAAGAAAAAATCATACAAAGAATAAAAGGAATAGATCTAATTCCTTCCAATATTGTACTTTCTGCGGCTGAGGTGAGCTTGGTAAACACCACCTGCAGAGAAATGGTATTAAAAAGTATTTTGGAACAATATAAATCAGGATATGATTATATTCTAATAGATTGTGGACCAAGTCTGGGCATGTTGACAATCAATGCCTTGACCGCTGCTGATAGCGTTTTAATTCCGGCCTCCCCGGAATATCTCAGTGCAAAGGGATTGGAACTTTTGCTTCAATCAATCGCAAAGATTAAGAGAAAGTTAAATCCTGCATTAAAAATTGAAGGAATCTTACTGACTATGGTCCAGGAAAGAACCAACCTCAGCCGGGAAGTAACGGCTATGATCGAAGAGGCTTACGGTAAGCTGTATATATACAATAGCAAAATTCCACGAAGTGTTGCAGTTGGATCAGCTGTTTTAAAAAATATTACTATTATGGAATACCAAAAGAATAATAAAGCAGCAAAGGCATACCATGCTTTTGCACAGGAGGTGATGAAACATGAATAATGGATTAAAAGGCATTGACGATATATTTGGATTAACTCAAGAAGAGCCTGCGCAAACACCAGCAAATAAAATTGTTGATTTACCAATCGATTCCCTAGTGAATTATCATAAAAATACAAAATCTGAGCGATATACAAATCAGGATATGGAGGATTTGGTAGAATCCATTAAGGCCAATGGCATTTTACAGCCATTGCTAGTTCGGCCCCTAGAAAATGACCATTATGAAATTATCGCTGGTCAGCATCGCAGGGACGCTGGTATTTTGGCAGATTTGCAGGTAGTGCCGGCAGTAATAAAGGAATGTGATGATGTAACGGCAGAGCTATTATTTTTAGAATCAAATCTTCAAAAGGGGTTTGAAAATCTACCTGAATCTGAGAAAGCAGATTTAATTTATCGGCATCAAGAAGCAGTAAAAGCACAAGGAAAGCGAACTGATCTAATACAGGAGGTCCATGATACTCTGGAGGAAACATCCGTGGAAGGAGTATTTAATCTGAGTCGATCCACAATCACACGATATCTAAGAATTTATCAGCTGACAGATCAGTTAAAAGAATTATTAGATCAGAAAGAAATTGCATTAAGATCTGCAGTTGAACTCTCTTATTTGACTGCAGAAATGCAGAATAAGCTTTTTGAATATCTAATTCAAGGTAAGAAGTTGGACATGAAAAAGGCAGAGGATCTCCGGACCTATGCAGAAAAAGGAAAATTAAATGAAGAAACGCTGGTACAGATTTTAGAGGGAGACTTAAAACCAAAAAAAAGGAAAAGTCCCAGTTATAAAATGAAACCTAAAGTCTATCAAAAATATTTTCAAAATCAGAATCCAAAGGAAGTTGAAGAAATTGTAGAGAAAGCTTTAGAATTATATTTCAACCAACGATAGAGGAGAATAGATTATGATAAAATATAGAAGAAAATGTACTGTTATTCTTTGTATAGCAATTCTTACGCTGGGACTTACAGGTTGCGAAGAGCAGGAGTTTGTTGAGAAAGAGGAAAGTATAAATAAGATAGAAACTAACAATAAGAAATCAAATACTGGACTGGAATTGCCAAATTTACATCAAAAATTATCTGTTCCAGAAGAAAAATTTAAGTTATCATGTACTTATGATACTGGCAGATATCAGCTGTCTAAATGGAGAATTACAGACAGCAAAACTTTAAATATGAAAGTCCATACAATAAATGTGCCAAAAGGGACAGAGGTCCTAATTGAACATATGCATGCTGATATTAGCATTAAATCTACCTTGGCTGCAGTTGATGGACTTGTCCAAGATAATATGGACGATACTTTTCATGGAAGTAGTCAAGATGGATTTTATATCAACAATCATACAAAGTATATTAATACTTTTGCGATTGAAGGATATTCTAAAACTCTTTTTGAAGGATGGGGACATATTACTGGAACTTATGGTAGTATGTCCTTGAAAGAGAAACGCTTAACTGAAAAAAGTTTAATTGTAGACGGATATGCATATGCACAAAAAGTAACAATCATTTACGATTTGGCAATAAAAAATAAGAAAGACCAGAAATATCGCTGTACTTCTGTAACAAGCGAGTTTTTGGTTCCACTAAACACTAAAAAATATGCAGAAGAAACTGAAAAAAAGAAATAAGATGGATGATAATGATTTTTTTAATTATTGTTCAGATGTTATATTTTTTGTATATCTATGTACAGGAAGGAGAAAAAAATGAAAAGCACAGGAATAGTGAGGAAGCTCGATGAGCTGGGACGTATTACTTTACCAATCGAGTTAAGACGTAATCTGGATGTGAATGAGAGGGATCCCCTTGAGATCTTCGTTGACGAAGATACAATCATATTGAAGAAGTATAATCCAGCGGACATCTTCACGGGCGAAATGGATGATCTCGTTGAGTACAAAGGCAAGAAAGTTTCAAAAAGTTCAATCATTGATTTGGCGAAACTTGCTGGGCTAAAAATTGTATAACCATAAGATTAAGGGATCCGATCTAAGATCGGATCCCTTTTTTAGAGAGTATAAAGTAGACCAAAGTGGATTCGGGCTGCCTAGAGATATTGATAGAATACCCCTAAGATTTCCTCTATCTCCTTATAGTATTTCTAGGTAGCCCAAATTTTCTTTTTAGAACCAAGGAGGAAAAGTGTGAAAAGAAGAAAAAAATTTACAGATCAATGTATTAAAGAATTGGAAGAGATTCCGATCTTACAAATTGCAAAAGACCTTGGATTGAGTTCAAAAAGAGCAGGAAGAGATTATAAAATTCCTGGTTTCGGCGGCCTAACAATAAATCCGATAAAAAATTGTTGGCACTGTTTCACATTGAATGAGAAAATCCCAAGGGGGCCAATCGGATTTATTGAATTTATGACTGGCACAGGTTTTATAGAGTCAGTAAAAATTCTAGCTGATATGTATAATATCACGCTAGAAACACAATACGAAGATAACATACAAACTACACAAAAAGTACAGAATAAAGTGAGCAAAATTCCAAAATTTAAAATTGAACCAGAGAAAAAGGAATTAGTCTTACCTAATAAATCAGCAACTTTTCGTCATGTATTTGCGTATTTATGTAAAACCCGAAAAATTGACAGAAGAGTAATAGAATATTTCATAAAGACAAATCGGCTTTACGAAAATGATATGCATAGCTGTGTTTTTGTAGGGATGGATCCGGAAGGAAATCCAAAACATTGTGCAATTCGAGGGACCTTAACATATAGAGTATTTAAAGGAGAGGCAGAAGGCAGCAATAAAATGTATTCATTTTCTAAACCAGGAGATTCAAAAACTTTGCATGTTTTTGAATCTCCTATTGATTTAATGAGCTATTTGTCTCTCCATTCAAAAGAATGGGAAGATCATCACCTTGCATTATGTTGTTTGGCTGATGTTGCACTTGTAGAGTATCTAAAGAATTATCAAATAAATTCTATTTTTTTACATTTTGATAATGATAAATGGGGGGAGAAGAATACTCAAGAATACATAGAGAAATATAGAGAAAATTATCGGGTATGGGATCATCGACCCCCTAAAGAATATAAAGATTGGAATGAATATCTAGTGGAAATTAAAAAATGATGGATGAAAGGAGATTTTAAATGAATTACTACTTTTTAGTTGTATTTACAATATCATCAATCAGTACACTTTTTATAATTTATATCATTCGTATAGGGCTTTATAAAAGAAAATTAAGAGACCAGTACAAAACTGATTTGCCAGACGAGTATAAAAAGTATCTAACAAATTTACTAGAGCTGGTTGAAAAGAAAGGAATCTGTATACAAAAAATGAAAAAAGGTGATCGCCTATATACTAAACCACTGCATAATTCCCGTCTATTAGGATTTACTTATAAGAAAAGTAAAGGAAAAATTACTTCTGTATATGAGGTATATCAGGATAATTCTGATAACACCATAAAATATTATGATTATCCGCAATAGATCTGAAGTTTGGAAGAGGTTTGGGAGGAAAAGGATAAAATATGAGTTATTTAGGAGAATTATATTTTTCACAAGATCTATACAAAAAATTAATAGAAATATTAAAATTTAGTAAGGTGATTTTTTTAGTCATTCTACTAAGTTTAATGATAAGATTCTTGTTTATTGCAGTGAAAAAAAGAAAATTGAAATTTTGTATGGTATGTAAAATTGGTTTCTGCATCTCGCAATTATGGAATTTACAATTTTTTGAAAATAGTATTTATAAAGAATATACACCAGTTTTTTTTCAAGGTGAAAAATTTCTGTATCATATGAATAGAATTCACGCAAGTGGATTGTTTTTAACGTTTTGCTTTTATGCTTTTTTTATAACTTATTTTTTAATTAATAAAATATTAGAGATAAAAGAGAAATTTAAGAGTTAGGGGGAATGGGAGTTAATTAAGAAAAAGGCGAAAAAATTTTCTATTGGGATTTAACAGAGCGGTTGATGACTATATAGCAGAAAATTACCGGTTCTAAAATCTATAATGAGAGATCTTTGTTTGAATCTGGAAAATATAAAGCAAATTCCTGATTTTATTTTCAACGGAGATCAGTTTCAATGTCTATTGAAGCAGATAAAAGAACTAAATGAACTTTTATACAGTTTATCAGACGAAAGTTTATGAAATCTAAGAGGGTGATAAGTGTTATGATCAAATTTTTAATTTTGGGTTTTATTATTTTTATTTTGGAGTACAAAATCTGGAGAAAATTTTTCTACAAAAATCCCTTTTCTGATGCAGAAATGAAAAAATTCTGTAAGGAACAAGGGCTTCCAGAGTGGAAGAAGGAAACAGGGGTTACAGATAAAGAAAGTAAAGAAAGTGGGGAGAAAGAATGATTTTGAAATGGCTGGAGGAACGTAATGAATACCAAAGACATCGTTAAAACAGTCCGGTTTTCACAGGAAGAATATAGAGAAATAAAGAAAAAAGCTAATCAAATGGGAGATAAGTTTTCGGTATATGTCCGGGAAGCTGCATTAGATCATGAAATTGTTGTCATTGAAGACCTAAAGGAGTTTCAACGGCAGCTTTATAAGGTCGGAAATAATCTAAATCAGCTGACAAAATTATGTCACGAGGGAAGAATCATAAATCCGGATATAGATGAAACAACCAAATTAGTCAAAGATATATTTGATTTATTGCTGCAGATTAAGGGAGGGTAGCAAAAATGGCAACATTGAAGTTTGCAACGGAACGGCCAATGAAGGGGAAAAATGGAAAAGCAAAAGAAGGTCCTCCAATTAAATATAATACCACAGGGAAAATGCAAAAAGTCTTAGAATATATCAATAATCTAAAAAAGACTGAGCAAAATCTCAGAGGAGGAACATACTTACTAGATCCTGACAATGCATTTAAGGAATTCATGCTCACAAAAGAAGCCTGGGGAAAAACGAATGGAAGAATGTGCATCCATTTAATTCAGTCTTTTGATCCAGAAGAAAAGATTACTCCGCAGGAAGCTTTTCAAATTGCAGAAGAGTTTGTACAAAAAGCTAAATTTGTAGGGTTTCAGATTTCCTATGCAACACACACGGATCGGCCGCACATTCATACGCATTTTGTCATTAATACTGTGAACTTTGAGACGGGTTATAAATGGCAGTGCAGCACAGAGGAACTGTACGAACTCCGGGGCATTTCTGATCAGATCTGCAGGGAACACGGTTTTTCTGTGCTACCGGAAAAACGAAGCAGGGATAGCCCTCAAACCTTTACAAATGCAAAAGAAAACGGTACTAGCTGGAAAGTGGAGACTCAGCTGGCTGTTGACGCAGCGTTAGATATATCGGTTTCAAAGGCTCAGTTTCTTCATAATATGCAACTGCAGGGATACAAAGTTTTATGGAATCAAAGAAAATATCTTTTGTTTACTAACCCGGAAGGGAGAAAAATCCGGAATAACAAGCTTGAACAGCCAGAAAAATATACAAAACTGGCTTTAGAAAAACGATTGAGGGAAAATCAAAAAAAAGTGCTAGCAGGTCAAAAAAAAGAGCAGGAGCCGAGAAAGCAGCCGTCCTACCGGACGACTGTTTTTTATGCGGTACGGGATGCAGCCAACGTGGCCACAAGCAAACAAGATTTCCTTTCAATTTTAGAAAGCCAAGGATATCAAGTTGACTGGAGAGAGGACCGGACATACATAACATTTCAGAGGGAGGGACACCAAACCGTCAGGAATCGAAACTTTCATCCACCAGAGGAGTATACAAAAGAGGCTCTTTTATTAAAATTTGAGAAAAACAAAGTAAAAGAGCATCGACTGGAAAATCAAGATAAAACGCCAACAGGTTCCCTAGAACAATTCCGGTGGAGTTTTCTGAAATTTTTAAAAGCTGTTTCCCAGGGAGGAAATCAGGAGTATCCGCATCAAGATTTACAAAAAGGAGCTAAGAGTAAAGCGGCTATGAAAGAATATCAAAAACAAAGAGAGAAAGGAGAAGGACTTGACTGGGAAAGGTAAAAACAAAGAAAAAGTCTGGATCGGTTACATTTCACTAGCTGTTCTATGTTTTTATGGAACCTGTGTGGCGGGGATTTTTATATGTTATTCCATGCTACATCCTGGAGAAAAAACTTTTTTAATAATCACAAACCCTATACAGATGATTTCATATTATCAGGAACATATAATAGAGTTTGTCATTACCTGTGGGTTTTATGTCATGATTATCATTAGCCTACAGGTTTTTATTTTAGATAACAAGAAATCTTATGCCAGTGAGGTCATGGAAATTACTCCAGATATCCATACACCAGTGCCGGCTGGTCAAGGCCAGCATGGAACGGCCAGATGGCTAAAGAAGGATGAATTTGATCAGACATTTGATCATTATACGCTAAAACCGGGAGATTTAAAGAAAGTAGGGAAACAACGGATACCTGCAGGCGGCCTGGTACTGGGAAAAGAGGACAAAAAAAATGGAGAGAAGATCTATCATGAGACTAGGGATCGTCATTCCATTACTGTAGGAGCTACCAGATCCGGTAAAACGAGAACAAGTGTTTTGGAAACAATCGCAGATCTGATTATGGCGAGAGAAAATATTTTTGCTGTAGATATGAAGCGTGAAGTCAAAGATTATACGGAAGATAGGGCAAAAAAAGAAGGTTACCGATGTGTTTCGATTAACTTCATGAATCCCTATAGTTCTGATGAGCATAATTATTTGGAATCTATTATAGATGCAGTCAATGATAACGACATAGATCTTGCGATTAATGAAACATGGGCTTTCGTATCTCAAATGGTAGGAGAGCCGCCAGAAAACGGTGAAAAACTTTGGAACAATGGAGAGGCAGCAACCATGGCAGCCTCGGTTATGGCTGTTGTTTACGATAATCGGGAACGACCAGAGTACCAAAATGTTACAAACGTTTTTTTCTTTATTGTGGAGATGTGCCAAGAGTATCGAGGTGGCTTGCCATTACAATTTTATATAGACTCTTTACCAGAGGACCATCCATCAAGGATCTTGTTAGCAGCTACCAAATTGGCAGCATATAAAACTAGGTCCTCTTTTTATGTTTCAGCCGTTATGACATTGAAATTATTTACAATGCCATCTGTTAATAGCATGACCTCTAGATCCAGCTTTTCGATCAAGGAGCTGTGTGAAAGTGATCAGCCTACCATCATTTACTTATCACTGCCGCCGAGGGATAGGACATTTTTTCCGCTGGCTTCATTAACAATTCGGCAGATCAACGATGAGATTGATAAGGCTGCCGATCGACAGGGAGGACGTGTCAAACGACGCTGGAATTTTATCGATGATGAAATTGGGAACTTTACAAAGATTCCAACAATGACTAATATGCTGAGTTTCGGTACAGGAAAAGGGATTCGACATAATCTTTACGTGCAATCTTTTGCCCAATTAGAAGAAATTTATGGGAAAGAACAGGCACAAATCATCCGGGATAATTGTGATATTCTGTCCTATTTAAGAAGCCCGAATCCGGAAACACTCAGTGAAATTTCAAAGAAGTTAGGCGTTTATACGGTATCCTCTTATTCTTTGTCAACAAATCAACAAGAACGGATGCATTCAAGTATGAGCCGTGGAGAAAGCATTAGCTTACAGAAGCGAGAACTTTTAACACCGGATGAAGTAGAACGGATCAAACGACCGAATACACTAGTCTGCAGTGATAACTATCCAGCGATCACTTATGCACCGGACCTAAGCCAATGGCAGTTTAATGAATTCTTCGGCCTGGGAGATGAAGAATTTAACCGTAAGCTTAGAATGAAAAAGGAAGAAGAATTAAAGAAAACAGAGCGAGAGAAAAACGTAAAAATGCAGCTTTGGGGTGTCTGGGATACCTGGAAGCGGCATATCGACCGGCTGATTGAAGAAGAACAACAAAAACGAATGAAGGAGTGAAAGGAATGAAAACAAAAATGAAACTTTGGAAAAAAGCAGCGACTGCATTACTATTTCAATTTTGGTTATTCGGAACTATTTTTATACAAAACGTTTATGCAGCAAGCATTGTGAATTCAAAACTATTTACTGGAGGGAAAAAACTTATATCAGATCTCACAAAAGGATTAACCGGCCTGATTGCTGGTACAGCGATTCTGTTTTTCATATACAACGGGATCAAAATGCAGGCAGCTGATGATGAAATGGAAGAGAAACAATATAAGAAAAAAATGAAAAAAAATGTTGTATATGCGGTTATCGCAGTCCTTGGAGGAGTATTAATTAATATAATTCTCTCTTACTTCAAATAAAGGAGGTCTATATGGGAGGTATTATTTCCGATGCGATCAGCGGATTTTTCACAGATCTTGGAGAATCTTTACTTAAAATGATTAACAAGCTATTAGTCAGTCTATTGGACATTTGCTTTAACTCAGAACACTATATGACATCAACATTAGGTATGAAAAGCTTTTCTCTGGATAAAATCAGCGGAGTAATTCTAAAGTTTGCGCTGGTGGTCATCGTTATCAAGTTTCTGCAGAAAGCTTTTTTTATTTATATCGTTCAATCTGATGGAGACCCGGATGCTGATCCGGCTCAGCTGCTCATTGGCTTTTTTCAATCCATTGCAATCTCAGTTACCTTTATGAGCCTCTATACACCATTGATTGGCTCTCTGAAAAGCTTCGCAAATGAATTGTTAAAAGCCATGTCCGGAAAAACAGAGGCAGAAATGATGGGGAAGCTGGTCTTTTCGAGTATTGTAGGATCAGGAATTGGAAACTTATTGTTGGTGATTGTGTATCTTGTGCTGGTACTCTTCCTCTATGTGAAGTTTATACAGAACGGGCTGGAGCTTATGATCTTAAAATTGTCTATCCCATTTTTGTCCGTAGGCCTGATGGACAGCGACGGCGGTGTCTTTAAAATAGGCATTAAGAAATTTTTTCAGATTGGTTTTACTTGCCTGATTCAGATTGTATTGCTTCGGATGTCCATTGCGCTGCTGGTGGCCATGCATCCGATCTGGAGCGTAGCGGCCGCTGTTACCGCTTTGAGCACACCTAAGCTGATGCAAG
This sequence comes from Anaerostipes sp. AF04-45, assembly GCF_003461725.1. Lineage (NCBI taxonomy): Bacteria > Bacillati > Bacillota > Clostridia > Lachnospirales > Lachnospiraceae > Anaerostipes > Anaerostipes sp. AF04-45. The sequence continues at coordinate 20,517 of NZ_QTXQ01000005.1, read as the reverse complement.
AGTTACTCTTTGTACGTCAGGGAGGCGGAGCTATGGGCAAACTTTATGGAGTCAACATGGTTCGGACCATGTTTGCCCGCTAGAAAGAGGGAGATATGAAAACATTAAATTCATTGGTCAATCTTATGCTTGGTTTAATCAATGTTGGCGGCATAGCCAGAATTATCTATTTATTAATACAGGCCCAAGTGGATTCTGATAGTTCAGACGGAATCAATAAAAGGATCCGTTTTATACTAAAAATCATGATCATCGCGACCTGTATCCTGCCGTTAAAAAAGGTGGCATTATCTTATTTTCAATGAGAAAGGAGAACTTGTGGAGGGAAAAAGTGAGGACCGGCTGTATGTGCCGGTAGGAGTCAAGACACAAAAGGAAATAATTCCTGGATTTCAAGTGAAAGATCTAATTTCAGCAGTGATACTTGGACTAATCTTCATAGTTATTGGAGTCTTGATTTATTTTTTATTTCATCATTTTGTAATTGCAGCCTTAACAGCACTTGGAGGGGCTTTTTTTAGTTTTGTAATCTTTGCAAAAACGGATAACATCAGTGTTGTAAATTATTTACTGTTTGCAATCGATTATTATAAAAGCCAAAACCGGTTTTATTATCGGTATATGAATGAATGGGAAAAGAAATAAGAAGGGAGGGAGAATTTTGATTGTCTTTATTCACACAACACAGTCTCAGGACATATTAAATGGCCTGGAACAGGAACGGATCTGGAAATACTGTCTTAGGAGGGAGCCATTACAGAAATTTATCAAAGAACAGTATGGTAAACTGGCAACATTAAAGCCAGATACCTTTATCATCGATCTAAAAGCATTTGATTCTCCCGATGATCTTCCAGTGCTCATTCAGAATTTCCCGGCGGCACAATATCTAATCCTTGTGCCGGCCGGACAGAAGTTCCGGATGCAACGTTGTATTTCATTTACGGAGAGCGAGGGATTAGTACAATATTTAAAAGAAGGGCCAAAACATCAAAAAATTGGAATCATAGCGAATGAAACAACAGATGCTACGGCCATCATTGCTTTTCAGATGATCTCCTGTTTAGCAAAGGAGCAAGACAATCTTTGTTACATCGAAGTAGAAAAAGAAGCCAAGCTTCCGGAATGGGCAGAGAAATATCATTTGGTGAAAACAGACCATGGATATGAGTATCGAGGCATTCCTTTTTATAGTAACCTGGCTAAAGATACGGAAATAGCGATTTTTGATTTCGGCTGCAGGGATGCAGCCAAAGAAAATATGATAAAGAAATGTGATATTGCCCTTATTGTTAAATCAGAGAAAAAAAATAAAATCCGTATTCATCGGGGAGATATAGATATCGCTATAAAGGTTCCGAAAGATCCCTTCCGGCCGATCCATTCAGAAACATTTCAAGATTTGATACCAGAGATCGACTTCGGGGTAACAGAAAAAAAACCTAAGAAGATTAAAAGAGAAAAACCCCAAAAACAAAAAAAGCAGAAAAAAGAGAAAGTTAAAAAAGAAAAGACTATAAACAAGATGCCGGTATTCCGGAAGAAAAAAGTTAAGACGCAAAAGGCAGAAAAGAGCAAAAAGAAACTAGAGTTGAAGCTATCAAGAATTCCTAGACTAAATTTGGAATTCAAAGGTTGGTTGACGAAAAGACGTCTCCTATTCATAATTCTATTTTTCGCAGTGCTTAGCGTATCAGCCGCCAGCATAAGAATCTATTCTGCACAAAAGAAAGAAGAGAAAGTTAAAGAAGCGGTACAGAAAAAGCAGCAAGAGCAGGATCCAGATTCAACCGTACAATTTTCATCAGAAAAGTCTGCAGAAAAGAGTACAAAAGAGAAGAAAGATAGTGAACGGCCAAAGGAAAAGACAGAAACGTCTGTATCCAAGTCTTCCAGTTCCTACCAAACAAATTATGAAAGCACCAGAAAAACGACCAGACAAACAGACAGTAGAAGAACAAATAAAAAGCCGGTGACAACAACCAGGAAGAAAAAGCCTGCAGCTACCACCAGGAAGAAAAAACCAGCAACGACAGCTAGGAAACCAAAGCCGACAACGACTAGGAAACCGAAACCGACAACCACGGAACGGTTTGACATCAACTATGGTCCTGAATAGGAGAGGAATGATGGAGAAAATTATAAAATATATAAACTATGCAAGCAATCTTATTGCGAACTATCTAAAAGGAGTATTAATTGTCAATGGAATTACATTTCTTTTCATATATCAAAAGCTTAATATACAGGAAAAACTTTTAATAATATCTTTGGTAAATACTATTATGATGCTTTCATATGGCATAGATATATTACTTTATAATCGGCGCAAAAAAATGATAGCAAATATCATTTTTATATTTATTTTTAGCGTGATATTGAGGCAGGGTATTGAATATCAAAAATTTGATATATTCAATCCAAATATTTTTTTCATCATATTTCTATGTAATATAGTTGTAAAAATGGCATCAAATTTTTTGTTAAATACATTTACGGATCAAATGACATGCCAGAATTGTAACCAGAGTCAAGGTGATGAACAAAAAAGAAAATCTGATTCAAGAACAGAAGAGGAGCTTGCGATTGCAGCCGTTCATGAGGCAGGACACTTTATAGTGGCCAAATTGCTTGGATTCAGAGTTGACAGATTAACGATTGATCCTCTGAATAATGGCAATGGTGGTTGTATAAGTTTCATTTCTCCTCGTATGGTGGAAGAGGGATATTACAAAAATCTAATTATGATAACCTATGCAGGGACTATTGCAGAGAAACTTGTATTTAAAACTTCATTTCCTTATGGCAGAGTCTCTGATCTGGAGCAGGCAACAGAAATAATAAAGAAGTATTATAGTTCGGGAGAAACAAAATATGGACTTTTAAATCTAAATCAACTCATAACAGATAATACCGAACAACAATTAAAACTTTATGCTGAAATCAGCCATGATCTCGAAGAAGAAACCAGAAACATTTTAAAAGAGTACAAAAGAATGATATATTATACGAAAGATGAATTAATACAGAATAGGGATTTTAGTGGGGAAGATAAAATCGACGAATTATGGGATAGATTAATGACAAAGTTTACCGAATCATCAGCCAAACAGCCATTCTTAGGATTGGCTTGGAAATAACGAATAAAAGGAGAAAGTAAGATGGATCTGTTTATTAATGTTGTCGGCAGTTTTATAGACTGGTTTAAAAATCGAAAGAGCAGGAAAAAAGAGGCAGATAGAATTATTAAAAAAGATTCAGTTTGTTTATATAGATAATGCAAAATTGTATACACGAGAAACTATTCAAAAACATGGATACCAACCGTTCTATTTGCTGGAGGTAAACAATCCCCAAATTTTGATGTTCACATATAATGAGGAACACCAAAGCTTTAAATTTTGGGATAAGTACCTTTACAATGAAGAATTGCAGCACTATCCCGAAGTTTGGACCGAGGTAAAATTGAAAAATGTAACATTGGAACAACTCAAAGCAATTATGAATTTAAAATAAAAAAGAGGGAGAATGATGGAAAAATATATGGTAAAATAGAAGAAAGAAGGTGAACTATGGAAAGTAGATTTATTGGAACTGCAAGAATAGGAAAAGGGCTTTTATCCTTTGGACTTGGGGGCATTGCAGCTTTTTATATGATACAATTTAGTGTCATCAAATTACTTCCTTTATCTAAAGAAATGAAAGAAATCATGCAAAATGGAGCTTCGCAGGACTTTGGCATTGGAGTATTTGTAGCCGTTATACTTTTGGTGAGCCTGTTTGCGCTACTGGCAGCCCCACTTTTTTTTCAATGGGATGAAAATGCAGGAATAAAGATTTTAATTCTTTTATTGGCATTCTGCTCAGATGCTGTTGGTATGCTTACAGTCATTGTGAGGGGAGAAATTTTTCTGTCTTATATGGTTGTGATTTGGATCTCATCTATTTACATCGCATGGTTTTTTCTTGGAATAATAAATATTGTGTATCAGTGGGTGAAGTCAGGAACAGAAAATGAACAACTTAACATGGTGAAACTGACATTTTTATGGACGATCATCGCTTTTATCATAGGGAAAGTGTGGTAGAAAAATTTGTATGGTAATATTAGAAAAATCATAATTGGTATAAATTTAGGCATTGATATAGCAGCGATCATTTTTATCTTCCTCTTGCGGAGATATAACCAGGTTCTCTGTGCAATCCAATCTAAATACACAAATAAATTGATGCAGTCATTTTATATAGTAGGCGAGCATGATTTTTTCAAGTATTTTGTAGGAGGACTGATCTTTGCTGCATTACTAATTATTCTATCTGTGAAGGACTACAAGTCTCGTGATGAGATAGGAAGTGGGCTTGCACTGATTCTGATATTCATCAACGCTTTTTTACTGATAACTTTAATTATTGTTTATGCAAATCCTATATTTACTTCAATGGTTGTAGTTTTTACATGTGTAGGAGTCGGATCCTCTGGGAAGCAATGATACATGTGCGTGCTGCAGCAACAAGAAGTTAGAGTATAATAAAAGTAGGAGTATAAGAAGAAATAAGGAGGAAATTATTATGAATAAATTTGTAAAGAAAGCAGTCGTTACAGTTGTGAGTGCTGCATTGGCAGTTTCTCTGTTGCCAGCAGTTCCAGCTCAGGCAGCCAAGAAGAAACTGACAGTGAATAAAGTATATAATACAACCACTAAGGTGAAAGGGAAAACCAAAGGAAAATATGTTGTAAAGATCAAGATTGGAAAAAAGACTTACAAAGCAAAAGCCAGTAAGAAAGGGAATTACAGCGTAAAAATTCCAAAACAAGCAGCTGGCAAAGCCTTGTATGTCAGAGCCTATAAAAAAGACGGCAAAAAATACTATACAAAAAAGAAGTTCTATGTTTTAGCAAAGACGATCTCAGTCAGCAAATTTTCAAGGACATCTAAGGTGATCAAGGGATATGCCCGTCCAAAATACACCGTAAAAGTCACAATCAACGGAAAAATATATAAAAAGAAAGCAAGTAAAACGAAAGGTTCTTTTTCTATCAAGATGAAAAAGGCCGCCGGTAATGCAACAGCTACGATCCGATTGTATAATACCAAAGGTAAAAGAGTAAAGACTTACAGCAAAAAGGCGTATAATGCTGTAAATTCTAAACCATCTACAAATACAAAATTGCCAAGTAAAGAGGACCCGATCAATGAAACTCAAGTTCAGAAGGACATTGACCAGGTGAATCTGACAGGCAAAGAGATCATAGGAGGAGATGATAGGGCAGGTTATATGTATTATGTTGGTACTGAAGAATGGATTTCCGTAGGATATGTATTTAACTATCTCTATACGGAAGCCGATGGTGCACACGTTCAATTTGGAGCAAGAAACGGAATTACACTATACTTTACAGTAAGTCCGAATCGTTTGACTAAATTTGACTGGCCCACCAAGGAAAATTTTGACTTTAAATTGGAGTCAGGACAAAACCGGCGATTTCAGGGAACAGAATTTAAAGAATTACCAGATACCAACCTATATTATAAGGTAAAGGGCTATAAGAACGGAAAGCTAGTCATAATGAGAGCCAGTTCAGAATATTTAATTGCTGGGTACAATGATAGTATGTTCCAATAGAAAGAAAATAAAAAATAATTCAAGGATTACAGGAAACAATTTCTGTGGTCCTTTTTTTGTGCCTCAAGTGAAGGAGTTGATGCTATGTATACAAGAAATCGAAGTCCTACCTAGAAAAGAAAAAACATCGTGAAGCTAGCGATGTTTTTTTCTTTTAAAAGTACATTTGACTTACATGTAAGTAAAAGGAGACGACAAAGAATGAAGAAAAAAAGAAGCTTGCTGCAAACGATCGCAGTGATCGCCATGGCGGTTTTGATGATGCCGACCATAGTATCTGCCCAGATTGATACTGCCGGCACTGTGGGAATAAAAAAAGGTACTGGAGGTGGAGAAGCATGGAAAAGAAATAATCCAGAAGGAGGATGGTCTTCCTTTGATGATGCTAAAAACAAGGCATTGAAGGTAGATCAATCTTACGGCTTCCGTCTGCAAGCAACCAATAAGACAAAATTTTCTGTAAGTGAAGGTAATAAATCCAATGCTCCTGCAACTTTCCAAGGAACAGATCTGAATCTTCCCTCTTTCTTAAAGAACGATTACTTCTGGTTTAAAACAGAGAACAACACCGCCAATAATATCCAGGTTAAACGTACAAATCTAAAGATATATCAGGATGGAAAATGGATCGATGTTGATTTAGTCCGAACCATTACTGGATTTGAAAAATATAAGAGCGAAGAAGGGTGGATTGCACTCGGAAAGGGCATTTCATCAACCGCATATGTAGGCTTAGAAGAAGTGAAGACCCATAATGCATTTTATAAGGCAGGGACCACGACACCAGTTAAAATAAAAAGTAATGTAACCTTAAAAGATATTGATGATGGTCAGTACATTGGAATCAAAGCTGATAGAGTGGTTGGCCAGTATGTATCTTCCAATACCAATCTTTGCTTTGCCGAAGATAACGGAACCTTGATCTATGCGGATCAGACTGGAAAAAACTATGACTCTGAGGCGTTTACTTGCGTAGCCTTTACATTCGAGTCTACGAGTTTTGACTATACGTTCGGAAGGACTAGGGATGAGCCGTCAAACCAGGAACAGTATGTAGGTAGCGGGCAGAACATGTTTGAAGTGCCGCCGGTCAAACCGAAAAAGACAATTACTGACAGTGATGAGACAAATGTAACACAAAATTATATCCGGCACCTGGCAGAATCATGGACCTATTCTGTAACACAGCCTATCGCTCAGGGCATACCCGAAAATTTTTACTTCGATAATTTCATTTTCGAGGATGCCATTGATGACTGTTTAAAAGTGGAAAATGTAACGATCATGGCGGAGGACGCAAATGCAAACGTTTCTGATGTAACCTCTATGTTTACGGTTGCTACTGATCAAAACAATAAAGTCACTGCTACATTAAAAAATCCAAAAAATCCGGATTTTTATAGTAATACGATCTACACCATGAAGATCAAGGTTAAAATCAATATTCCGGAAAACTGGACGGCAGATCAGAAGAAAGCACTGGAAAAGAAATGGGAAGACCACGGCCATTATGCTTCTGCGAATAGCTCACTTATGTATACAAATAAAGCAAAGACGATCATTGACGGATCGAATTTGGAAACAGATCAAGTTGTTACGATTGCTGAATTACCAGGAAGGAGCGATTCATGGACCGGTTTTGATGTTACAAAAACTGTAGACAAATATGAACATCAAGTTGGAGACACGATTGTCTATACGGCAACAGTAAAAAACAACAATGCAAATGCGGATTCCGCATACTTTCAAGTTTCAGACCTGACGATACCGGAATGTATCAAGCTGGACTTTAGCTCAGTCAAAGTCACGGGAATCGACGCAGCAAACTATACACTATCTCAATCCGGTAATGGCTGGATTTTACGGAGTAAAGGAGGTTATGCACTTCCATATGGTAGCACGATCACCATTTCCTTCAATGCAACAGCAGGAGAAACTTCCAATGGTGTAGAAATGATAAACCGGGTAAGGGCAACAGCCGTAGGTGTCCCTGAAAAAGAAGCAGATGCAAAAATCTGGATCAATAGTCCGGAACTCAAGGTGGATAAAAAAGCGGATAAGCAGAAATATAAGGTAGGTGACATTGTAACCTATTCTGCAGATGTCAGCATGGACTCCATTGGTTGTGTTGCTAGGAATATCGTGATTAAAGATGCCATTGCCACAGAAGGAGTTAAACTGCAGAAAAACTCTATCGTTTTAATGGATGGGGCTGGGAATATCATTAAGGATGCAGATATAAAAGTTAAGGATAATGATTTTGAGATTACCACAAAGAAAAATCTAATCTGCACAAAAGATAACTACTATTTATTTGACGTCGGTCAAAAAATAGGGAAAACCCAAGATAAGTACAATCCCCTGGGAATTGAGAAAGAAACAGCTTTTAAGCTGGAGTATCAGATGGCCATCACAGATGAAGACTTGGCGGGACAAGATGTAAAAAATGTCCTCACGGCGACCAGCGATGAAAAGCTTCCTAAGGAAGACGAAGAGACCGTAGTGGTCCAGGGGCCAAACTTAGATATTGAAAAGTCCTCCAATGCAGGAGTATACCAGGTCGGTGAGACTGGAAAATATAAGATTATAGGCCGTCAGACAAGGGATGGAGAAACCGCAAAAAACGTTGTGATCAAAGATCAATTCGGCATTGAGGGGAGTGTAATCGACAAAGAGTCGATCAAATTATTCATTAATGGTGAGGAAATTACTCCAAAATCTTTGGAGGTAACTGACACAGGATTTGTTATGGAGACAGGCAAAGATATCACCGATGCAGATAAAGTAGAGGTTACTTACAATGTTTTATTTAAAGAGGCCTCGCTGGATGGAAAAACTGTACCGAATACTGCTTCGATCTCTGCAGATAATACCGCAGAAAAGAAAACAAATCATGAAGTACAGATTAAAAACGGAGCAGGACCGGTTGTAAAGATCGTAAAGAAAACAGATAAGGATCTTTATTATATCGGGGAGAGTGCAAAGTACACTCTTACAGTTTCACAGGAACGTCTGGATGCCACTGCAGAAAATATAGTAATTACTGATCTGATCAAAGAAAAGGGTGCTGAATTAGATCCTGAGACTGTAAAGGTAACAGTGGCAGGCCAAGACATTACTAAAGACTGCAAACTTACATTGAAGGATGATGGACAGTATGAGCTGCAGACAAATACAAATCTTTCTACTGAGGTAATGACAGTTACCTATGATGTATGGTTTAAAGATGCTTCTTTACGAAATAAAGAAGTAAAAAACATCGCAACGGCAAAAGCAGACAATGCCGATGAGGTGGAAACGGATCACACGGTGCAGATTGGAAAGAAGGATGCCGAAGTGGCCGTTAAAAAGGATGCAGCCGAAAAAGATTACAAAGTTGGTGATCTGATTCCGTACAGCATTAAAGTTGCTTTGACCAAAGAAGGCGATACAGCCAAAAACGTAAAAATTGTTGACCCGATTCCGGAAGAATTAGAATTGCAAAAAGATTCCATCAAAGTGACTGGTGTCAAAGACTATGAAGTAAAAGTCGAAGGAAAGACTCTGACCATAGCAATTAATCAGATGTCCTATGGAGAAACAGCGGTTATCAAATACCAGGTCAAAGTTTTAGATTCTGCCGTAGGAAAGGATATCACAAATAAAGTGGAGGTTACAGGAGAAGATGTTGTTCCAAATAATGCCTCCAATACGATCCATATACCGAAACCAAAAAAGAAACCAGGAGTAAAGGAAACCATTTCTGAAATTGCAAAAACCATGGATGCTTCAAAACCGTGGTTGTTTGGAGGAATACTGATTGCAGCCGCCGGCACCGGCGTTGTAATTTGGAGAAGAAAAAAGAACAGTTAATTATTAATTAAGGGACATCAAATTGATGTCCCTTTTTATGTAAAGAAGGTGAAAGAGCCTATGAAAGAAGTTGCTGAACAAGTAAGAGCAATAAGAAAAGTGAGAAATCAGCAGGGAGAAGAAATTTTCCAGATGGTCATGGTTGAGCCAGAGACAGGAAGAATTATTCCGGATCCACGGCCATGGTATGATGCCGTAAGTGCAGGACAAACGTATGTTACTTTAGAAGAATTAGAGGCAATCAGTAAAGAGCTACAGGAACCGAAGAAGCTTAGTAACGGTGCGGAAGAGCTTCTTGGAATTGATGAGACTCCGAGATTGAGAGAAGAACAGAAATTGAGAAAAGAGGCAGCATATAAAGAACCGTCTCTGCAGGAAGGAATGGAGGAAGAAGTGGTCCTGGAACTGGTCCAAGAAGGAGGATATTATGAATAAAGTTATTTTAATGGGACGATTAACAAGAGATCCGGATGTTAGGTATAGCCAAGGAGAAAAACAAATGGCTGTGGCCAGATACACTTTGGCAGTGAATCGAAGATTTAAGAAAGATGGAAATCCAGATGCAGATTTTATCAACTGTGTGGCATTTGGACGTGCCGGCGAGTTTGCTGAAAAATATTTTCACCAGGGATTAAAGATCGTCATCAGCGGTCGGATCCAAACTGGAAGCTATACAAACAAAGACGGTCAAAAAGTTTATACAACAGATGTGATCATAGAAGAACAGGACTTTGCAGAAAGCAAAGCTTCTGCTCAGCGACAGCAGCAAGCACCTGCAGGTAAAACAGACGAAGACGGATTTATGAACATTCCAGATGGATTGGAGGAATTGCCATTTTCCTAAGGAAAATGGAAAGGAGAATACACATGAGAGTAAAAATACCAAAAAGGGTTTTAATTGAAATGGGGTTTGAGTATGTGGAAGTAGAGGGGAAAATTATGGTCGATGTCACACCGTTGTGGATCGACCTTGGGTATAAATCACAAGAGCTGCAGCAAAAAGTTGACCAATATTTAAATCAAAAAGCAAAAGAGGCAAAGGAGAGAAAAAATGAGAAAGAAGGGAAAAGCAAAGCAAAGCCAAAAACAACTGTCGGCTCAGGAGTTCACCAACGTAAAGGATATTAGAGGGGAATTCCTTTATACTCGTGATGGCTTTGTTTTTTGCTACTTAAAGATCTTTCCGATCTCTATGGATTTGTTATCCAGAAGAGAACGGAAAAACTTTACAAAATCGTTAACGGCAGAAATATCATCAGAAAAAGAACCACTAAAATTTTTGGCTGTCAGTCGGCCGACCGATATTACACCGCTTCTTGACCAATATCAGGAGTTACTCTCTAAGACAGAAAATACAGTTCAGCGGGATTTACTGAGAAAAGAAACAAAAGAAATATCTCGTTTAACTTATTATAATGAAGAAGTAGAACGACAGTTTTATTTCTGTCTTTATGAAAAATATGAGGAGAACCGTGATAAAGATTTACAAAAACGAATAGAAGAATTTCAAGCAAAGTTTGAAATAAACGAGGTAAAAACAAAGATTTTGGAAGAAGCAGAAATCATTCAGCTCTGTAACCTGGTTAATAATCCGGCAGTTGTCCTTTTGGAAGATGAGGATGTAGAGCCAGCTCTTCCATTGTTACAGGAGGTGCGCTAAATGGCCAAGAAGAAAGAAGAAGAAGTAAATGCAGCTCTGTTAAATGTCATTGCACCTGTGGGACTGGAGTGTAAGACAAATCAAATCATTCTGGGTGAAAATATGGGGAAAGCCTTTGGCGTCATTAAGTACCCTCCATCTCCAGAATATGGCTGGCTTGGCCGGATTACAAATATTCCATCCAGCATTGTAGCGATGACTTATACACCAAATAATGACGGTGAGATCATTGATGCAATCAACCACAATATTAAGGTGGATCGACAAAATTTAGATTCTATGGATCCTCTCACACAAAAGCGCAGTCAGAGAGCCGTAGATAACGGAGAAAAATTACTCGAACGAATTGACCAAGATGGAGAATCCATTGGAGAACTTAGCACCCTGATTCTTCCTTTAGCCGAAAATAAAGAAATTTATCAAAAGGTTGAGAAGAAAATGAGGGGGACCTGTTCTATCTCCCGTTGCAAAGTCCGGCGTTTAAATATGCTGCAGAGACAGGCGTTACAGCAAATTTCACCGTTCTATACACAGGATCAAAGAATTCAAGATATCGTTAACCGGGTAATGCCCCTTCGAACATTTATCGGAGGATTCCCTTTTTCCAGCTCTGGATTTAATGATAATCAAGGATTCTTTTTTGGCAAAGATGCCGATGGAGGGCTGATTGTCATCGATCATTGGTTAAGAAAAAACGACCGGACCAATTCCAATTTTGTTATTATGGGAGTCCCAGGAATAGGAAAATCAGCAACCGTTAAACATCTGGTCCTATCAGATTACATGATGGGAACAAAGCTGATTTTTATTGATCCTGAACGAGAATACCGGGATCTTTGTAATAACCTTAATGGAGATTGGATTGATGCTGGCGGATCTCCGAAAGGTCGAGTTAATCCTTTGCAAGTTTTTCCGCTTCCTAGAGATGAGGAGGACAAAGACAATTACTATAACCAGGATGACGGTCAAGGCTTAGGAGACCTGGCCTTATGGATCAAGCATCTGGAAGTATTTTTTAGTCTATATCTTCCATCTTTGGATGACATGAAAAAGGCTTATTTAAAAAAAGCCTTAATTAAATTATATAAACAATATGGAATTGATTGGGATACCGATGTGACAAAACTTTCTGCAGAAGACTTTCCGATTATGGAAAACCTGTACTACTTAGTCCAGGCACACGCAGATCAGCTGGATAAGACAAGAAAAGATGCCGATGTGAACATTTGGAGGGAGTTAGAGATGCTGCTTGCAGACGCAGCCATCGGAGCAGACAGCCGGCTTTGGAACGGACACACAACTTTAAAGTCTGACAGCCGCTGCATTGTAATTGATACGTTTAATCTGCAGAACAGCGGAGATAACATCATTCGTGCGCAATACTTTCTCCTAGAGACCTGGGCATGGAACATCATGTCTGCAGACCGGACCGAAAAAGTTATGTTAATCTGTGATGAAGCATATCTAATGATCGATCCGCAGGTACCGCAGAACCTGGTGTTCTTACGCAACGTGGCAAAGAGAGACCGAAAGTATGAAGCGGGCTTGATGATTATCTCCCACTTTATTGTCGATTTCTTGGATGAACGCATTAAAATGTATGGCCAGGCTCTTCTGGACACACCGTGTTACAAAATACTGTTCGGTACAGATGGAAAAAACTTGGAAGAAACCAATGACCTTTATCATCTGACCGAGGCAGAACGAGAATTACTAGAAAGTAAACGCCGGGGCCATGCTCTTTTTATGGCTGGATCCAAACGATTTCACATCAATTTTACCATCCCGGATTATAAATGGGCATATTTCGGAAAGGCAGGAGGCAGATAAATGGATCCAAAATTACTGCTATTATTAAAACGCCAGTTGGAAGATCAGGAATCAAGAAAACGTCTCTTGACAATTCTCTTGATTCCTATTTTTTTGTTTATTTTAATCTTAGCCGGAGTAGCTTCTATGTTTTCTTCCTCCGGAGGTACTGCAGGAGAACCCCTGAGTAAAGAAGTAGAAGCATACCGGCCGATGGTAACAAAGTATTGTGCCAAGTATGAAATTACCGGATATGAAGATCTGGCATTAGCCCTTATGATGGTTGAATCGGGGGGCCACGAGCCGGATCCAATGCAGGCTGCAGAGGGAGCCTTCGGCAAATACTGTCTGATTACAAAAAATAAGCAGGGTGGGCATGTGCAGGGACCAAATGGAATCCCGGTCGGCCATGCCGAATGCAGTATTAACGCTGGTATTCAAGAGCTTAAAGGGGCTTTGAAGAAAGCAGATGTGGAAAGCCCCTACGATATTGATCACATCAAAGTCGCTGTGCAAGGTTACAATTATGGCATGGACCGCTGGATCAGCTGGATCAAAAAACATGGTGGAAAGTATACCTTAGCACTAAGCCAGGAATACAGTGCCACAATGATGCCGGCGGGAGCAAAAGGTACTCCGGATCATGCCGAAAAAGTCATGAAGTATTATTCGATTGCAACGGGAGATAGTTCTGCAGAAGTATTATTGTTGGAGGGCAACTGTGGACTTAAAGTGGTCTATTATAATCAGGGGGATGCGGCTTGGAAGACCCTTCCGTATGGCTCCAGTACTATAGGAAAGAGCGGATGCGGGCCGACATCAGCCGCTATCTGTATTTCTACGTTATCCAGAAAGAGAGTAACACCACGCCAGACTTGCACATGGGCGGCCGCTCGTGGATATTATGTGGCCGGATCAGGTTCTAAACACGATGTGATTCCAGCCTTAACCCGGAACTATGGTCTTAAATGTAAGGGAGTAGGAAAAAACAAAAGTCAAATTGTCAAAGCCTTAAAATCCGGGAAATTGGTTATTGCGATCATGGCTCCAGGGCACTTTACGAAAGGTGGTCATTTCATTGTTCTATCCGGAATCAAAGATGGAAAAATAACGGTCGCAGATTGCGGATCCCGACAAAGAACTGGCCAAACTTGGAGCCTGGACTTGATTATTTCAGAAGCACGTTCCGGAGCATCCGCCGGCGGACCTTTTTGGATTATCTCAAAGTAAAGAAGGAGGAGATTAAAACATATGAGAGAGAAAAAATTAATAGGAATCTTGGGATCTTTTCTGCTCGTTCTTGTGATCATTGCCTGCGCTGTTTTTCTGCAGCAAAAAGAAAAGAAAGAAGTGCCAGGAACTTCCACAACCACAGTACAGCAAAGAGAAAAAACTACAACAACAGAAGAAAAAATGACAGAGGCTCCCAAAGATACATCTGACTGGGAGATAGAAAAACCGCTAGAAGAAGGGGAGACAACAGAAAATCAAAATCCGAATCCCGGCGTACAATAAAAAAAGAGGCCTAGTTGCAATAGGCCCCTTTTTGTGACACATAAGAACAATACATTGGCATTGCTTACAGTCGTTAAAAGTAATTATATTTTAATTCCTTTCGTAAGTAATGTCAATGGTGTTTTGAAAATTTTATGAAAGGAATTGACATGAAATATCAAATAACAAACATGATCTTGGAAGATCCAAGAGTAACCGCTGCTGGAAAATCGGTTGCTCTTTTTTTATGTCAGCTCTCGGATCAGAAAGGATATTCCTATCCGGCCATTGAGACGATAGCATTTAAAACCGGCCTGGCCAAACGAACCGTACAAAGACAGATCAAATCATTAGAGGAAAAAGGATATCTTGCAGTAATTCCGCAATTTATTTTTGGAGAACAGGCGACAAATAAATATTATTTAACTTTTCCAGAACACTCATTTTGTTCCGGTAAGAACGAAGGAATTTGGAAAACATGGATTCTAAAAGATCCAGATTTTTTAGATTGGATTGATCAACAGGAACTTAAACCAGAAACTCAATATAAATGTCGCTGTATCCGTCAGGTTTTCACACTAGAGAAGAGTTCAGCAAGGGAACGGCTGGTTCTTGCGTATTTCCTTTTTGCGGCCGATCAAGAGGCTATGGCATACTTTTCTACCCATGAGCTTTCTGAACGCTTAAATATCCCTTACAGTGCTTTTGAGAGCATCCTTACTGGACTGGAAACCCTGGGATATATCAAACGACTCCAGAAAAATATTAGAGGAGAACAAATCAATATTATTCAATTATGTTTAGAACAGTTTGAGGAAAAGTCCGAAGTAAAAATAGAAAGAGAAATAAATTGCATACAAAGAACATGTCTTGTTTTAGCTCTTATAAATTACAGACAGTACAATGCCTGGGTCGATCAAAGAAAGGCTGTTAAAAGGCAAGGAATTGACCGTCAGGCAGTCTTCTAATACGATAAATAACCGATCAAAGAAGGGAGGTGAACGGAATGGATAAGAAAAAAGCAAAGCAGACTTATCTGACGGATCAGGAAGTAGAAAAACGTCTGGCATTAATCTTTGCAAGAAGAAATATGACCGTAGAAGAACGGTTAAATGCTTGTCTGGAAGCTATCAATGAAGATGACATGGAAATAACTGCCAAAACCTGATTTCTTTTTGACAAGCAATGTCACCCTATCGAAACGATGGGTAACAAAAGAAAAAGGGTAACAGAAAAAAAACTAATAAACCTTAGTTATCTAAAGTTTATAAAAGGGGGTGTAGTCTGTGCAGGAAATGCAAGAACAGCTGTTAGGAGCTGCCGAAGACGAAATGGATATTCCGGAAGAGGAGCTGACAGGAGAAGAGATTATTGACTTCCGAACATTCTTAGAGAAGGAGGGATAAGGGTGGCAAGTGCAATAGAATTAGTCAAAAGTTCCAGAAAAGAGTTGGTTCAAAAAATAATCTCCAACATGGAGCAAGGTTACCTGTTTTCTAAGGAAAAATGGAATTCAAAAGCATTGCGGCCACAGAATCCATTGAGCGGTGTAAACTACCAGGGAGGTAACCGGCTGCGGCTTTCTATGGCTGCGGTAGAAAAAGGCTATCAGGATCCCAGGTGGATGACCTTCAAACAGGCATCCGATCAGGGATACCACATCCGCAAAGGAGAAAAAAGTGTTCTACTGGAAAAGTGGATCTTCACAAAGGAGATCAAAGAAAAGGATGAGCAGGGACAGGAAGTCAAAAAAACAGTGTGTCTGGAGCATCCAGTGTGCAATTACTTCCGGGTGTTTAACGCAGAACAAATGGACGGGGTGGAGCCACTGCCGAAACAGGCGGCGTTACAGGAAGATGCGATATTAAAATTAGCTGAACACTTCTTTTCGTCTTCTGAGTGTGAAATTGTAGAGGCAGCGCAGGAAAAGGCCTATTATTCTCCAGAAAATGACCGAATTGTCCTCCCACCACGTGGTTTTTTTAAATCTCCAGAGGCTTTTCTTTCTGTCGGTTTACATGAAATGGCACATAGTACGGGTCATACGTCTCGTTTAAACCGACCGCTGAAGAACCAATTTGGGACACAAGGCTATGCCAGGGAAGAACTAAATGCAGAGATCTCATCTGCATTTTTAGAATCAGACCTGGGACTTGAGGCGGATCATGATGGCCTTCGGGATCATTCCAATTATCTTAAGTCATGGATCCGGATCTTACAAGAAGATCCAAACGAACTATTTCGGGCTTGTCAAAGTGCCGAAAAAATTAGTGAGTATTTAATATCGAATTATCAAGAGTATATCGAAAATGAGCCATTTAAGAATCTTACGAACAATATGGAAGTGTCAGTGGTAAAAAGGGCCATGAAACTGAGTTTAAAAAATCAAGATCCTGAAATCGGATTACAGCACATTAAAGACTGGAGAAACAAATATCCAAAGTTGGATGGGAAAGAGGTGGAAAAGATATTTAGAACTTGGGTTGAGGAAAATTTTCCGGATCAAGAACCAGAGTTAGCAGAGAAACGACCAATCATGGAGCATGTACCCGGCAGTCAGGCAGCCATAGAAACAGTTTCAGAAAAAGAAATCTTGAAGGATGAAGCGGCAGAATATGATTTGACTCCAGAGGAATTTTTGAATAAAAGACAAATTGGTTTACCTAAGAAACAACCATTACATTCGGATACTATTCAAGATTTGGCACGAGGTGTTATTTCTACCTTAAATCAAACATTGGTAGATTTTAAATTTAAGACAATGGAAGAATCTCAGGACTTGGATTTGGGAGAGGAACTAGAACCATAGGAAAGGAGCATAATTATGGCAGATACAAAAAAACAGCAATTCAACAATCTTCAAATGGTGGAAATCAAACTGGGAGTTCGGCATCATATAGATACAACCATTTATCAAAGCCCAATTTTTCAACCAAATCAAATGCGAGAAATTCGACTTGGCCTTGAAAATGGTATAGAAGTCGAAAAGTATGCACACACAAGATTTTCAGCTCTACAAATGGAGCAGATCCGATTAGGGATGGAACAAAATCTAGATGTGGATATGTATGTTCATCCGGATTTAAATGCAAAGCAGATGGAGCAGATTCGGTTAGGTAAAGAACAAGACCTGGATGTCAGCAAATTTGTTAGCTTAAATTATTCTGCTCAACAAATGGAACAAGTACGACTTGGAATGAAACTCGGTTTAGATATCAAGGCTTTTGAAAGTCCAGCTATGACGGCAGACCAGATGAAGGATATCCGCTTGACTATGACGACACAGAAAGTCTTAGACAAAATCAAAGATCAACTTAAAGAAATCTTAGAAAGTTTGCTGCGTGCTACAAAGTTATATGTACATTTTCCAAGCAGAGAAACAGAAACATCTATAAGTCCTAAAATTTCAGAGATGTTGGCGCAGCGTTCCGAAGAAGTTATCAAGGAACAGATTTCTGAGCAAGAGGCACAAAAAGAACCGGAAAGCTTAGAGGAAGTGGTAGAAGAAGTCAGCGAGGCAATCAAACAGCCAGAGATTCAAGAGGAGATTATATCTGATCAGACTATAGATCAGGCTCAAGAACTTGTGGATGAACAGACACCAGAAAAACAGGAAGAGGAACCGCAGCAAGAAGGAGAACCAGAGAAGAAAGAGGAACCGCAGCAAGAGCAGGAGAAAGAGGATCAGCAGCAAGAGCCACTGAAGGATGAAGAACCTCAATACCATGAGGATCCTGAACTCAATGAAGCTATGAAAAATTATGTACTTTATAGAGAAGAAAGTGGACATCCACTTATGAAATCTCAGATTGGTGCAACACTAGCTCATGTTGCTTTCCTTGAACCAAATATTCATCGTCAAGCAGAAATGTTAAATCAAACGGTCGTCAATGGATGGAAGAGTATTTATCCGGTTAAAGAACAGAGCCAAAAGAAAGAAGTTCCCCAAAGAAAAAGTTATCAAAGATCTAATCCAAATAATAATTCAAATTATCAGAAAGGAA
Organism: Anaerostipes sp. AF04-45; assembly: GCF_003461725.1. Classification (NCBI taxonomy): domain Bacteria; kingdom Bacillati; phylum Bacillota; class Clostridia; order Lachnospirales; family Lachnospiraceae; genus Anaerostipes; species Anaerostipes sp. AF04-45. Next base: position 2,073 of record NZ_QTXQ01000005.1, on the reverse strand, counting down.
ATCCCAAGCCGAATCAGTTTCATAATTTTCAAGAGAGAAATTATGACTTTGATAAACTGGAACAAAAACTGTTGAATAAACAGTATGAAGGGCTACAACAAGAAACACTTTCTGGGGCGCAAAAAGAACCTGCATTAGATTTGGAACCATAGAAATTACAAATACAAAAGATAAGGTATCCTAACTTGCAAAATAAAAGATAAATAACTTATGTTCCAGTGGAACATAAGTTGAAGAATTATAGCATTTATTCAGATTTGGATGTTAAATAGGTGACATATAATATTTGTTAGTTGGGTAGGAACAATAAACTAATATATAAATAGAGCTATTGACAGCAATAAAAAATGTGTTAGAATAAAGGTATAGAAAGATTATCTCATTATTAGTATGAAATATTCTAAAAAGTGGTGTACCCTACCAGTAAGTGGGAATGAAAAAAGCGGTGTACCCTACCAGTAAGTGGGGATGAAAAAAGCGGTGTACCCTACCAGTAAGTGGGAATGAAAAAAGTAGGACTGGTAAGTTATCCAGTCCTATTTTTATGGAGGAAATGAATGAAACGATTAAAGCTGTATCGAATGAATCCTATTTATAACGAATATCTAAGAGAAACTGATAAAAAAGTTCCTTACATAAAGGATGAAAAAGAAAATCGCCCATTTATTGGGGTAGTTTTCTCAATAAAAGAATTAAATTATTTTGCTCCTTTAACATCACCAAAATTAAAACATCAAAAAATGAAAAATCAAATTGACTTTATTAAAATTAAGCAGGGAGAATTAGGTGCAATTAATTTGAATAATATGGTTCCGGCAGACCTAGGAACTTTATATGAAATAAATATTGAAAACTTACCAGAAGAGAGCGTAGCTGAAAAAAATTATAAAAATCTATTAAAAAACCAGATTAGTTGGTGTAATGCGAATCGGGATAAAATTTATAATAAAGCATTTAAACTATACAATAAAATGACTCAAAATAATGTATCCGAAGCGTTACAGAAACGGTGTTGTAACTTCAAAGAGCTTGAGACTGCTTATATAGGGTTTATAAACTCTCCAGAAATAGATGTTGCGGTAACACTTGAAACTGATGTTAGTTTAGAGAATTTAAAAGAAACAGATAGAAAATTAGAAACGTTGAATATAAGATCAGAAGAGGAGAAGAATCAAGTAAGGGCGGAGGATCTTCCAATACAAGCGAAAGAAGTTACGCTGGAACAGCCAGAGCATATGAAAGAACAGGGGATAAACCTAGATCAAGATATGGAATTATAGTATAAAAACTAGTTATGTTCCACTGGAACATAAGTTGAAGAAACCCAGTGTTTATGCGGGGCTTGGAAGATATATTAGAAAGGTAAAGTCCCTTCGGGGGCTTTATTTTTTTGCCCTTAAAAAGAGGGATTGGGAAACCTCCCAAATTTTAAAAGGGGATTGGGGATACCCCAACAAGCTATTTGTATTACATCGTAATACAAATAGGAAGCTTGCTAGAAGACAGAAGTATATTTCTTTGATTCATTAGTTAGCTGATAAGGAAGAGGCCGGTAACAGAAAAAGAAACTTTGATATATAGAGAAAAGAGTGTAGACCCGCATAAACACTGGGATTGATTAACTTATGTTCCAATGGAACATAAGTTGAATTATTGTCAAATTATTCTTTATAGAAATAAATAATATTTTCAAGGTTTTTTGTTTTACTTCTTTGACAATTGTTTTTGAACTGATCCCGGAAAAGTTGAATCATAAGAGATATAATATAATCTTTATTTTCCTGATTTAATCGGTTGAAGTAATATATAAGTTTGCTGTAGTTTTTTCTTTTGTGCATAAATAATCCTTCTCCTTTGTAAAGGGGGATAAGGACATATAATAGATAAATCATTTAAATCCTATTCTATTTTTCAGAAAAATACATTTCCAGTGTCGCGGGTTAAACAGGATTTGAAATTATTTTAACATAATCTAGGACATATGGAGTGAAGATAAATAAAAGGAGAAGTTGTTCCTCATATTGTCCGACGGCAGAATGTGGGAGGTACTAACCGCACGTTATTTTAGTGCCA